>JAAUPO010000353.1 GCA_012033095.1 Synechococcaceae cyanobacterium RL_1_2
AGACAAAGAATGGTAGTGAATTTTATCTGTATTTGGTCATGGATGGTGAGACTATGGCCCTGCGACCTAATACATGGAGTAAGTAACCCATGGAAGACGTAAATTTTTAAGACTTTATTTTAAGACTTTAAAATTTTAAAGTTGATTTAGTTAATGTTTACTCAATTTAAAGTGAAATTTTCAAGACCAGATGGATAACCCAATGTCAGCACAGCAGTAGTTACAAATTTCCTCCATTTTTAATATTTATTTTATTTTATTGTTTTTATTGTGAAATTTTTGACATCACCTTAAAACTTCCTTAAAACTCACTGTGACATTAAACATTGGACCCGTTGTCTAGTGGTTAACTTTCCCCATCTACCTCCTTACATAAAACTGATTCCTTAGTTCCTATCCCCAGAATTAACCCCAATTGATAGCTAATTATGAGTAAATCAAAGCATAGTCAAATTCTCCCTGATTTAATTGAAATCCAATGCGCTAGTTTTCGCTGGTTTTTGGAGCAGGGTTTAATTGACGAAATTAATAGCTTTTCTCCCATCAGTGACTATGCCGGCAAGCTGGAGCTTCATTTTATGGGGGAAAACTATAAAATTAAGGAGCCCAAATATAACTTGGACGAAGCAAAACGGAGGGATAGTACCTATTCCGCCCAGCTTTATGTTCCAACTCGGCTCATCAATAAGGAAACTGGGGAAATTAAGGAGCAGGAAGTTTTTATTGGGGAATTACCCCTGATGACCGAACGGGGCACCTTCATTATCAATGGTGCTGAGCGGGTAATTGTTAATCAAATTGTGCGATCGCCGGGGGTTTATTACAAGCCCGAAACCGACAAGCATGGCCGTCGCACCTATTCCGCTTCCTTGATTCCTAATCGAGGAGCTTGGCTGAAATTTGAAACCGATAAAAATGACTTAGTGTGGGTACGCATCGACAAAACCCGCAAAATTTCCGCCCAGGTACTGCTCAAGGCCATGGGGTTAAGCACTAACGAAATTATCGATTCCTTCCGCCATCCAGACTATTACCTCAAAACCATCGAAAAAGAAGGAGATCCTAGCGAGGAGGATGCTCTCATCGAACTTTACAAAAAATTACGGCCCGGGGAACCCCCTACCGTCAGCGGTGGCCAAAGTTTGCTAGAAGCTAGATTCTTCGATAGCAAGCGTTACGATTTAGGGAAAGTGGGCCGCTACAAAATGAATAAAAAGCTCCGGCTGAATATTCCCGACACCACCAGAACCCTAACTACCCAAGATATTCTGGCTGCGATCGATTATTTGATCAACCTAGAGTTTGATATTGGTTCCACCGATGATATTGATCACCTCGGTAACCGCAGGGTACGTTCCGTAGGGGAATTACTCCAAAACCAAGTCCGCGTCGGTTTAAACCGTCTTGAAAGAATTATTCGAGAACGGATGACCGTCAGTGAAGCCGATGCCATCAGCCCCACTTCCCTCGTGAACCCCAAACCCCTAGTGGCAGCGATCAAAGAGTTCTTTGGCTCTTCCCAGTTGTCCCAGTTTATGGATCAAACTAATCCCCTAGCGGAATTAACCCATAAACGGAGAATTTCCGCCCTGGGCCCTGGAGGTTTAACTAGGGAAAGAGCTGGATTTGCAGTGCGGGACATCCACCCCTCCCACTATGGTCGTATTTGTCCTGTAGAAACCCCTGAAGGCCCCAATGCTGGACTAATTGGTTCTTTAGCGACCTATGCCCGGGTCAATAGCTACGGATTTATTGAAACCCCCTACTTCAAGGTCGAAAACGGTAAAGTGGATTTTGACACCGAGCCCGTCTATTTAACCGCCGGGGAAGAAGATGATATGCGGGTTGCCCCAGGGGATGTGCCCACCGATGATGAAGGCTATCTCCTTGGCGAAACCGTCCCCGTAAGGTACCGCCAGGAATTTTCCACTACTACCCCTGAACAGGTGGATTATGTTGCCATTTCCCCTTTACAAATCGTATCGGTGGCAACATCCATGATTCCTTTTCTGGAGCACGACGATGCGAACCGAGCTCTCATGGGCTCCAACATGCAACGCCAAGCCGTACCCTTGTTAAGACCAGAACGGCCCCTAGTGGGCACTGGCTTAGAAGCCCAGGCCGCTAGGGACTCAGGGATGGTGGCCGTGTCTAAAACCCACGGAATTGTTACCTTTGCTGATGCCACGATGATCAAAGTGAAAGTGACTGACGAGGAAAGTAACCCCGTTGAACCAGCCCAAGAATTGGAGTATCCCCTCCAAAAATACATGCGGTCTAACCAAGATACCTGTATTAATCAAAGACCCCTTGTTTTTGAAGGGGAAGATGTGGTTCCCGGTCGGGTTTTAGCCGACGGTTCTTCCACTGAAGGTGGAGAACTGGCTTTAGGTCAAAATGTGCTCGTTGCCTATATGCCCTGGGAAGGCTATAACTACGAAGACGCAATTTTACTCTCTGAGCGTCTAGTGTTTGATGATGTTTACACTAGTATTCACATTGAAAAGTTTGAAATTGAGGCCCGTCAAACCAAACTAGGCCCTGAGGAGATCACGCGGGAAATCCCTAACGTGGGGGAAGACGCTCTGCGCAACTTAGATGAGCAGGGTATCATTCGGACTGGAGCTTGGGTTGAGTCCGGTGATATTTTGGTGGGTAAAGTTACCCCTAAAGGGGAGTCGGATCAGCCTCCTGAGGAAAAATTACTACGGGCAATCTTTGGAGAAAAAGCTCGGGATGTCCGGGATAACTCTCTGCGGGTACCTAATGGGGAAAAAGGTCGGGTCGTCGATGTCCGGATCTTTACCAGGGAACAAGGGGATGAACTACCTCCTGGAGCCAATATGGTGGTACGGGTATTTGTGGCCCAAAAACGCAAAATTCAGGTAGGGGATAAAATGGCTGGTCGCCATGGGAACAAGGGGATTATTTCCCGAATCCTCCCGATTCAAGATATGCCCTATTTACCGGATGGGACTCCCATTGACATCGCCCTTAATCCCTTAGGGGTTCCTTCCCGGATGAATGTGGGTCAGGTGTTTGAATGCCTACTAGGTTGGGCTGGGGAACATTTGGGGGCAAGGTTTAAGGTTACCCCCTTTGATGAAATGCATGGGGAAGAAACTTCCCGTAAGAGTGTTCACGGTAAAATCGAAGAAGCGTCGAATCGGCCAGGGAAAGATTGGGTTTATAATCCTGAAGACCCAGGAAAAATTCAACTCTACGATGGTCGTACCGGCGAACCCTTCGATCGCGCAGTGACCATCGGTCAGGCCTATATGCTTAAACTGGTCCACTTGGTGGATGATAAGATCCATGCCCGTTCCACTGGCCCCTATTCCTTGGTTACCCAACAGCCCTTGGGTGGAAAAGCCCAACAAGGTGGACAACGGTTTGGGGAAATGGAGGTATGGGCCCTCGAAGCCTATGGAGCGGCCTATATCCTACAGGAACTATTAACGGTTAAATCCGATGATATGCAAGGGCGTAATGAAGCTCTTAACGCGATCGTTAAAGGGAAAGCCATTCCTGCCCCTGGTACTCCAGAATCCTTCAAGGTGTTAATGCGGGAACTTCAGTCCCTTGGTTTAGACATTGCCGTGCATAAAGTTAATCCCGACGGCGATCACGACACCGAAGTGGATCTAATGGCTTACCCCGATCGCCGACGCAGTAATGGCAGAGGTAGCACCACCACCTATAAAACAGAGGAGTTACTCACTACGGTGGCTGCCCCCATTGCCCCCCCAGAAGAACCCTTAGATGATATGGAAGATGATGGAGACGACATGGACGATGATATTTAAACCGATGGCCTCAGGCTAGGGAAATACTGCCGTTACAGCTTAAGTCCTTAGCTTGGGGTAACCCTTCTCTTAACTTATGTTCACTCATTTCATAATGGATGAGATTTAATC
>JAAUPO010000354.1 GCA_012033095.1 Synechococcaceae cyanobacterium RL_1_2
TCTAACACCGCTTCCTGGAGCAGGGCAAAACGAATATTGAATAGATCTAGGTTCACCTCTTCTTTGAACTCCCCGGGATTTACGGCTTGTTCCCATGGTTTCCCCCCCAATCAACTTTGCCCCCCAGGGCACTCCCCATGTGCCCCCGCCATTTAGTGGTTTTGACGATCAATACATGGTTGTTAGGGCTACGGACTAACGCACCAACGGTCAGGAGGGGAAATTGGGGAGTTGTCATGGCAGATTAGGGACTAATAGGAGGGAATAGGGATGATTTTAAAGGAGATGGGGAGGGATTTTCATCGATAATAGTGGGCGGAGCTTGATGGCTAAGGAATAAGAATTTAATAACATCTAAAACTTAAATATCGATGGGTTATGCTCCCTTGAAGGATACCCTACAACTTTCTAAGTTATTTAATTCACGATACTAAGGGCAGGATGGGGGCCTAGATGATCCCGAAGATGACTCCCCCTGAAGGGCCATAGGTTCTATGGTAGGATACTCCCTGGTAAATTACTCTACATCTTGACCCATCCCTATGGCGGAATTAGCTCCCACCCTTAGTCATTGTGCCGTGATTGCTTTAGGGGGAAATATTGGTGATTCGATGACGATCTTGGATGAAGCGATCGCCCAAATTGAAGCAACAGAAGGGATTAGATTGATCAAGTATTCTAGTTGGTATCAAACTAAACCCGTCGGCGGGCCACCCCAGGCTGACTATATCAATGGTTGCGCGATCGTGGAAACAAGTCTTCCCCCAGAACAACTATTACCGATGATGCTGGCCATTGAACAGGACTTTGGTCGCGTCAGAATAGAGCGATGGGGGGCCCGCACGTTGGATTTAGATTTGATTTTTTATCATGATCAGGTCATTAATGATGAGCCCACCTTAATTGTGCCCCATCCCCGGATGCAGGAACGGGCGTTTGTGTTGGTGCCCCTAGCGGAAATTGCCCCCGATTGGATTGATCCTCGCTCTGGCCAATCAGTGCAGGCTCTATTGGATCAACTCAAAACCATAGATGGAGAGCAGGTCGCTACGGTTCAGCCCATTAACCCCCATTAAATCCCCTTGATTAACGGATTAATGGGCCATCGTTTAAGTTCCTTCGGAATTAATTGTTTGATTTTTGATTGTTTGTTTAGGGAGTGTCATCAATTAGCATTAAAACGTTGATCCTGAGCCAGGTTCAGAAAGTATAGTTTTAAACTGAAATCCTTAGCTAAGAACGTGTTTGAAAAGTATCAAATGTTGTTGAATCGCCCCCTAAATCCCCCAAATTGGAGGACTTCATTGGTTAAAATCTAGGTGATTTTCAAAAAATAGGGGGCAAGGGGGGCTTTTCAAACATCCTCCAAGAAGAGTTTTAGGTTTAAATGATGACAGACCCTGATTTTGATTTTTGATTTTGATTTTTGATTTTTTTGTTGTTTGTTCATCTGGGAGTGAGTTTCTATGGTAAAAAACTGCCCCTTGTTACTGGTTCTGCGATCGGGATTGGCCGTGCAGTAGCCATGGATTTAGCGAAAAAAGGGTTTGATGTGGCCTTTCATTACCGCACCAGTAAAGGGGAAGCGGAAGCCGCCGCCACCGAAGCCCGTAGCTATGGGATTAACGCGATCGTGTTACAAGCCGACGTAACCATCCCAGACCAGGCACAAAGTTGGTGGATCAAGCCGCTGACCAATTGGGGGGGTTAACGGTGGTGGTGAATAATGTGGGTAACTATATCTATAAACCCATTAGTCAATTTTCCTTGGAGGAATGGCGTTATTTATTAGATACCAACCTCAACGCTACTTTTATGGTTACCCAGGCTGCTTTGCCCCATCTGCGATCGGCGGGGTGGGGTCGAGTGATTAACTTTGCCTTTGCCAGTGCGTTAAATGTGGTGGCCCACAAAGAAAATGGAGCCTACGCCATCTCAAAAACTGGCATTATCATTTATAGTAAATCCCTTGCCTTAGAGTTAATCAAGGACAATATTACGGTGAATGTGGTTTCTCCTGGGGCCGCAGAAAATACCGTGGGCATGGAGGAAGTCTTACCCCTGTTACCCGCCCAACGACCCGCCACCCTGCAAGAAATCGCCAATGCGGTTAGTTTCTTCGCTAGCCCCAACACCACCTATATCACAGGCCAGGTTTTAGAGGTAGCCGGCGGTTTTCGATTGTAAGGTTGTGGTCTAGCAGTAATCTCTTTATTGGTTGTTAGATGAGGTATTAAAAGAAAGTCCCGCTCCTTCCCCAAACTTGCCCCAAACTTGGTAAATGTAGGAACCAAATTGGTAAAGGCTTAGGGCCTGTCATCATTTAAACCTAAAACTCTTCTTGGAGGATGTTTGAAAAGCCCCCCTTGCCCCCTATTTTTTGAAAAATCACCTAGATTTTAACCAATGAAGTTCCCCAATTTGGAGGATTTGGGGGGCAATTCAATAACATTTGATACTTTTCAAACACGTTCTAAATAGCTTGTGGCAATTCAGTACATTGGAAGCCAAGGCTAGTAATTACCTTCAGGTTAGGACCTAGTTAGGACTGCTCTATAGCTGTGAATTTGTTTGGAATAAAATTGTTTATATTTTGTTTATATTTATTTTTATTCCGATAAAATTAAAATTAATTAAAATTAATTGATCGTAACAATTTAGCCATAGATCATTGAGCGATCGTCACTAACGAAAGAGCCCAGGACTAAAGAAGACTTATTCAGCAAAAGTTTAACCACAAAAATAGTTTTTATTTAATTGTACAATAAATAAGCTCTATTTATGGATATGAACAAGCTTTGGATATTTTAAAAGAATATCAACAGCCTCTTGGATGTAATGAATGTTATCAAGGTGTGGGCTTAGGATTTGATTTTACCATGGCATTTCAGCCCATCGTTGATGTTAAAAAACATTCTATTTTCGCCTATGAAGCGTTGGTGAGGGGAATTAATAATGAATCTGCTGGTGAGATTTTTAAACATGTCAACGATACCAATCGCTATCGTTTTGATCAATGTTGTCGCACCAAAGCCATTAAATTAGGCGCAGAATTAGCTGTGCCCTGTTTTTTAAATATCAACTTCATGCCTAATGCAGTATATCGGCCAGAACTGTGCATTAGGACAACCTTGACGGCAGCGGAAACCTATGGTTTTCCTATCGATCGGATTGTGTTTGAAATCACGGAAAGTGAGAAGGTTCAGGATATAGAACACTTGAAGGGCATCGTGGCATATTATCGCCAGAAGGGTTTTAAAATTGCCATTGATGATTTTGGGGCTGGTTACGCAGGGCTAAATTTTTTGACGGAAATTCGTGGGGATTTCTTAAAATTGGATATGGCCTTAATTCGACATATTGATACGGACAAAGTTCGCCAAGCGATCGTTCGCGGGATTGTGCAGGTGGGCCAGGAGTTATCCATGGTCATTATTGCTGAAGGAGTTGAAACCATAGAAGAATTTAAGGTACTTGAATCCTTCGGGATCGAACTTTTTCAAGGATATTATTTTGCAAAACCTAGCTTTGAAAAGTTAGTTTCCATTGACGACTTAAGTTTTTAAGATCATTTTTCCCCTTAACTAAAATCATAATTAATCATCTTAAATTAATTTTTAAGATGTTTGAACAATGGCAAAATTTATGTAGTTCAATAATCATTAATAATTATTGATAATTGTAGAATTTTATTTAGAATTTAGGCAATTCTATACAAGTAAGGATCAGGAAAATTAAACCCCTTGATAATCAATTATCCTGGGTCTAAATATCCCTACACCTTTAGCACTACCAGAATTTGATGTTTAACGGGCAATTAGGGATTTCAACCTATTAACCTATTAATTAGAACATTTTCGGTAATTGCTAAATCTGATAGGACTTACGCACAAGCCCCCTAAAT
>JAAUPO010000355.1 GCA_012033095.1 Synechococcaceae cyanobacterium RL_1_2
CTGGCTTGTGTTGTGGGGTGTATTCTCAAATGGTCTTACTCTGTCTTTTTTGAGTCTTCTGCCAGTCAAGGCACCCTAGGGAAAATGATGTTGGGCATTAAGGTGGTGGATAATAACCTTAATCGCCTTAGCTTTGTTCGGGCCAATATTCGTTTTGCATGTAAATTTCTGTCGTTTATTTTGGTATATCTGGGGTTTATCACCGGATTTAGTAAAACGAAACGGGCCCTCCATGATGTCATTGCTCGCACAGTAGTAATTAAGAAATAGGTAGGGGAGCATCTCACTTTTGCAGAAACACTCATCTTAGGAGTTGAAACCCCTATTTTGTCGTTAGCAAAGTAGGCAATTTACATAATTGAGATGCTCTCGCCGGTAGTGCTAAATTTAGTTCGGTTCAGTTAATTGCTTAAACTCTTTTTGGCTTGGGCGAGGGTAATTTTTGCGTTTTGTTGATACTCTTTCACCTTTTGTTGGGCCTCTGCAAAACGCGGATGATCCGGGGACACTAGGGCCATTAGATCCGCTGCTTGTTGCCAACCCGCACTAACTTTTACCCATTGCTCAGGGTTTTTAGCTTCTAAACCAGCCCCCGTCATTTGATTGGCGATCGAGACAGCCTGATAAAAATTATCCGGTACCGCTGGGTCAGGGGAGGTAGGGGTGCTATTATCAGGAGTCGCCGCAGAGGAAAGGGAGCTAGGGGTAGGTTCGGGAGGGGTAACTGCTGGTGGTTCCACCGCGACGGGATCTGGACTGGGGGTTTCGGACAATTGGCCTGGCTCCGTCCCCACAAAGGGCCCCCACCCCTTAAAGATAGCCGTGGCCAATAAAGCGATCAAGCCCACCGCGATCGCAATGGAAGGTAGCCATGGTTTTAGGGGGCTTTGATCCCGATTCATTAACGCTTCAAATTGGGACTTTTCCCTCACTTTTTTCTTTATTAGAAAAACCACCAATTAAATCCACATCCCTCGTTAACTTCACTGGGGTATTATCTTTGTTTTGCCAACGCTTGAGCAAATTAGGTTGTTTCAGTTTGACCCGTTCCGACCACAGGACTTCGCGATCGGGGTTACTTTGGATTGCTTCAAACCATAGCACCTGTTCTTCCTTCGCTAAACGTCCGTAAATATGGGCTTTTTTAAAATTAGTTGGTGCAATGGCCTCTAAGGTTTCTTTCACCCTCAATACCACTTGAGTTTGCGCCCCTTGATCTAATTGCTGACCTTCACAGAGCACGTGCAAAACATTTTGGTTTAATACCGCCCTCGTCCGAATTGCCATGGATGCTAGCTGTTCATTCAAAATTTGGATAATGGCGGTAACGCTGCCTGCACGAGCCTGGTAACGCAGGTCAGTGTTTGACTTATTCATAATTCTGTCGAAAAACTGAAATTGTTAGCCTCAGCAAATACAAAGGTCATGGGGGATTTAGGAAGATAAAATAAAAATAAAATAAAATAAAAATAAATTTTATCTATGATAACTTCCAAATTACTCCTTACTCATTCTATGAATATTTACCGATAAGTAATGGATAAACTTGGTAAACTTCATTGGGTGGGCCTTGGGGGAGCTAGGAGCTTATCTCTGCATTTAGAAATACATCTAAATAGTTTAGGGATTAGAATTCTAAGCAATTATTAGGCAATTATAATTTAGGTATAATTTCGATAATTCCAAGTAACTAGGTCGCTTCGATTAATTGAGATTAATTGAGATTAATAATTTAGAACTTAGGAGCGAAAGTCTAGCCGCGATCGCTTCCGTTTAGAAAGAATGAGCCGATACAAACTGAGGGTGGGGTCGCGATCGTTTTGTTCCCGCCGCACAAATCCCTGGTCAACTAATGAATCTAGAATTGCCTCTACTTGATCAAAATGGATCGCTAAATTCGCTGCCATTTCCTCCGCATTAGAGTCAGGGTTACGGCGTAACCAATTAACTAAGCTTCTTTCCGGCTCAGACAATTTCAAGGTTTTAGCTAAATTCAGTCCTGGGCGATCGTCTTTGTTTTCTCCAGCCATGGATTTATTGTTTGATAGTATCAAGGATTTTGTGCAAATTTTCTGTAAAGTCATGGTCAGGATATTCCAAGCAAAATATTTTCTCGCTCGCCAATAGCATTATTTCATGGCACATCGGTAAAATCGTTGCCACTTCAGCGTTATAGGTTTGGCGTAGTTGCTCCTTGAGGGCATCAAAATCAAACTCCGGTAAGACCTTATTCACCACCAGAAACATTTTTTCCACATCCAACTCCTTCGCCACTTCCACCGTAACAGCGGTGCCTTGATAATCTTGATGATCCGGTCTGAGGATAATCACCGCCACATCGGAAAGACCGATGGAAATTAGGGTTTCTTCGTTTAAACCCGGATGGGTATCAATCATCAAATAATCTAGGTTTAAATCTTCATTGAGTTGGCGCAGTCCATCACTCAGCAGATCCACGTCATACCCTTCACTCAAAATATCGACAATATCATCGGTTTTAATACTTGACGGAATTAAAAACATTGACCCCGCGCACTGTTGATCCCCGGCCAACGCCGCACTGATCCCTTCGGTACAATCGTAGGCCGTATCTTTGATCTGACATTGGCTACTATCCCGCAAATAATCATTGAGGGTTTTATGGATATGATCTTCCTCTAGACCAAACAAAATATGAATGCCGGGAGATTGGATATCGGTATCAATCACCCCTACCCGATAACCATCAAGGGCTAGCAACGTGGCAAGGTTAGCAGTTAAGTTGGATTTACCGGTACCTCCTCGGAAAGAGTGTACAGAAACGATTTTAGTCATAGCAGTAAGTTATTAAAGTTATTTAAAAGTTATTTAGATGTATTAAAGGTTGAGGTTAGATTTAGTCAGGGATTAGTTATGGGTAATTATTGGATTATGGGTTAATTTTTATTTTTGATAGTTTTAATTTTTTGACGAAGCTTTTGAAAGTACGCTGATTTGGTGATCTCCGCTACCTGTTTTGCTTTTTTTTCTTCATCAATTTCAATAAATAACTTTCTTTTGAGGTTATTTTGGCTTTTTTTTAGGGCCGCTGCTTTTTTTTGTAAAGCTTCTTCCATGGTGGGATTGGTGCGGTTTTGCATACGATCGATAATCTCTAGGAGGGCATCATTTTCGATCAACAGTTCCACCACGTCCTTAGTTAAGCTTTGTAGGCGATCCGCGATCGTGGTGGCAATGGGTAAACAAAGTTTCAGGGCCGTAGAGCTATCTTCCTTGAGAATACGCTCAAAGGCATCCTTCTTTAACAGAAAAATTCGAGACTTGGCTTTAGCGATTACGCTGGTGGTACGGGGAATATTTAACAATAAACCCAGCTCCCCTAGCACGGCACCATCTCCCATGGTCACAATATGATGGGGGTTATTTTCCCGATCACCTTTGATCACCTCCGCTGTGCCCTCTAATAAAATGATCAAACAATCGCTATCGGCTCCCTCCTGGAGGAGTATTTCCCCTTCCCCTACATCAATTACCGCGCCAGCCCATAAAAACTGTTGTAATTCCAGTTCTGAAAAATCCTTTAGTAATCTGGTGGCCCTTAATTTGGCGTAGAGTTCACAAATGACCTTACTCGCTCCTAGATGCACAATGACTGAGGTTATGTAACTGATTTTACCAGCTACCCTCAAATAGTTGACTTAGTTTGTAAAAATCTCCACATTGCCTAGGGAGTATCATCAATTAGCATTAAAACATTGATCCTGAGAACGGGTTTGAAAAGTATCAAATGTTGTGGAGTCGCCCCCTAAATCCCCCAATTTGGCGAACTTTATTGCTTAAAATTTAGGTGATTTCCCCCAGACTGGGGGGCAAGGGGGGCTTTCAAACACATTCTGAGCCAAGTTCAGAATGTATAGTTTT
>JAAUPO010000356.1 GCA_012033095.1 Synechococcaceae cyanobacterium RL_1_2
GAGTTATCCTATCGAACACGTTTTAACGTCTAGGGTTAGGCCGATGAAGATCGTGATCGGTTAACGATTAAAGCCCCCCTGCTCCCATTCTGGGGGAGAAATTGCCGAAAAATTATTAAAAGTCGCCCAAAAAAGGGAAAGTTATGATCCTTCGACTTGGGCTCTTCCCTAGATCCCATCAAGGAAAGATTGGGATTAATAATTAAAAATCCATGTTAATAATACATGGGAATATTGGGGGTATTGGGAATAGGGGCATTGAAAATTTTCTCAATGCGATCGCGAAGGTTTTCCAGATGGGCTTGGGTATAGGTGTTGAAATTTTTACCCTTATTTAAAGCCTGATTAATGGTTTGATCTAAATTTTGTAGATGATAACGGGCCAAAATTTGGGCATCATCGTTAACATTAACTTTGCCTAACGCCATCGATTCCAGGATATCTATATGCGATCGCTGGAGAGAACGGCGTAAATCCTTAATTTGTAAATTTTCAAATTCTTTGGTTCCAAAATCTCTGACCAAATCGCCTGATCTAAACTGGCAAACAATTCAGGCATGGCTAAGAGTTCCGAAGGAGGAGTTTTTAATTCCAAATCCTTAAGATTATTGAGGGTGTAGGGAGATAGCAAGTTCTCTAACACCCAATTTTGTAGCCAGGTAATGCGACCATATAATGGATAGTCTGCATCGGGATCATATAAATCAAAGAAAGATACCCCCCAATGTCGCCAGCGATCGGGGGCAAGGCTATTGATTAATTCAGGAGAAAAGTTAAACGCATCCTCGGCAAAAACATAGTTCTCCAGAATGGCTAAGGCTCGTCGTTGTTCTTCCACACTTACGGTTTTAAACGGTATCACCGAACTCGGAGAATTCTTGGCTACCCGTTCAAATTCCCGACCACCGATATATTTCATGGTCAATTGCAACTGTTTTAAATAATGGAACAACACCCCATCAAATTTAGTGCGTAAATCCCCCGGTTCGTAGCGACCTTGGGCATAGATGGAAAGTTTATCCCACATAACTTGGGCATTATCTAGCTGAATTTGGCTATAGCCCAACACATCGGAGCTTAAATCATAGGCATTGACAAAGGGATCGCGGAAGATCATCAAATCTTCGTCGGTGGCATAGGCCAGTTCAGGTTCATGGGCACGGCTCGCAATTTCCTTGAGGGCTTGTTTCTCTTCCATCAAAGACGGAAAATAACGGTATCCATACTCAATAGTCCAATAGTCGTGGGCTCCGATTTGGGTGGTGAAATAATCCCCTTGGGTTTCTCCGTGGGGGGCTAAATTCACAGCGGGATAATCCATTAAAGAAGACACCAAACCCTGTTCATCGGTGAGGGTTTTATCGTTTAACTCTGCGGGACTAAGCAACGTACTGCCATGGAAATTATGCCTTAAACCCAGGGTATGGCCGACTTCATGGGCAATTAAGGAAACTAAAAATTGGTGAAAATAGCGATCGCGGTCTGCATTGGTGACCATATCCGGCCCCAATAACTCCATCGCCATCAAACCCAGTTCTAATTCCTGGCTAGCTCCCATACCATAGCAACCATCGTACTCAGTAATTAAACTGTAGAGTTGGGGATGGTCTAGGGGTTTAATCTGGGGTTGTTGGGCACTTGAAGAAGGGAGAGTCCAGGGTAATTGCCCTGCATTTTGGCATAGTTGACCTAGGTTTTTGATGGCATCATCATTGCCGAGATTAATTAAATTATCGTATTCATCCCGCATGAAATCGACCACATTGGCATTGATCAAAATATCTGCATCCAAGATTTCTCCGGTTATGGGATTAGAGCGACTAGGGCCTAAACCCAAAAGACCACTGCCATAGGTGCCTGACCAAATAATGGTGTTGTAGCGCATATCCGCCGGATCCCAATCCGCATCATCGGGCATTTGTTTAACCTCGATCGCATTACTAAACCCCGCTTGCTCAAACGCCCTATTCCAAGCTTCTACCCCTTCCTTGACTGCCGGACGATAACGTTCAGGAATGGCATTATCCAGCCAAAAAGTGATGGGTTGAATCGGATCGGAAATCGGTACCGAAAGATCCTTTGGCTCTAGATACCAACGTTTAATGTAACGAACAAAACCGTCCCCTTGGGTAATATTGGGATCTAAGTCCTTATAGGCTTCCACAAAATAGCCCATGCGCTCATCTGCCACCCGTGGTTGATAATTAGGATGGCTCCGCATTTCCGCAATGCTGACATTGACCCCCAAGGAAAAACTCTCTGGCCGTGCGGAAGACTCTGAGGGAATTAATCCCCCACCGACAAAATCCGTGACCGTTTCAATTTCCAAATTTTGCGAGAAAGCTTTGACACTCTCGAAACGACTCATGGGAGTCCCATAGCCATAGCTGGTGCCGGTATCCTCAAACCACAGACCTGCCGCTAATTTACCTAATTCCATCCCGCTACCCATGAGATAGCTAATATCAACAAGTAGATGCTCATTGTCCTCGTTGATGCTGATAATGGGCACACTGGCCACGGGGGAATCGCTAAAGGATCTATCTAGGGATTTTTGGAGGGGACTAGTGGGATCAAGGCGAAAGTTATTATTGGGTACCACTAACTGCACTTCATTATTAATTCGCCTAAACTGGAACCCATAGTCATCAATGGGCATCCCCCGCAAAAACATCCATTCCCCAATGCCCCGGGTGAGGCTGCTCGACCACAGGTAATCGCGATCGAGTTGTTCCGGTCTAATCTCTAATAGCAATTCATTGGTTTTTTTCCGCCGATAAAGGGTAAATAAGCCATCTAGTTTTTCTAGCCCATCAATGGACTCATGGAAATCAGCAAATTCAGGGATTTCATCTAAGGAATCTTGCTCCGCAGGTTCTTCTTCTGCATTTCCAGGGGGGGCAGAAGGGGTAAACTCATCTTCTTCTACCATCACTGTGGTCTGCCGAGCACCTTGGGTCAAAAGCAAGGGTTCTAAGGGTGGATTCGTTGAAACGGCTGGGGCTTTTTTTGCATTAAGGGAACCGGTAGCAATCAAAAACCCCAAAAGAAACCAAGTCATCAACCTCAAGAGAAACCGACTCATCTTAATTTTCTTGGGTTGAAGTTTCTTCATTAAAAATTTTTCCAGTGAACACCGTTGCCTTCCTATCAATTTTTAAGCAAGCCTTAGGGCAACGAAACAAGTACCAAGAATTTTACCATTGTTAGCTAAGGACAGATTACGTTAAATTTAGTTAAGATTATTAACTAAGGTCTTGTCATTATTCCTTTATTAATTTTGATAAATAAAAAATTTATAAGTTTACAGATTAATCCTAAATCCATCTGACTCAAGCTTTAAATACCAATTATTTGTTAGTTGATTTCTTTATTTCGTACCGTAAGCACAGGAAAATTTAATTTATGAAACCTCCTTCTTGGCGATTACTCCTACTGTGGACTCTACCAGCCCTCATCATTGGCTTTTTTGTGTGGCAAGGGGCGTTTTCCGCTTCCACTGCCACCATGGGGAACAATGCCGCTAATACCCGCATGACCTATGGTCGTTTTCTGGAGTATCTAGATCAAGGCCGCATTACCAGCGTGGATCTTTACGAAGGTGGCCGTACCGCGATCGTGGAAGCCATTGATCCCAGCCTTGATAACCAGGCTCTAAAATCCCGGGTGGATTTACCCTTTAACGCTCCGGAATTAATCACCCGCCTCCGGGAAGCGGATGTGGCGATCGATTCCCACCCCATCCGTAACCAAGGAGCAATCTGGGGTTTTCTCGGTAATTTAATTTTCCCTGTGTTGCTGATTGGGGCCCTATTCCTCTTATTTCGCCGTTCCAACAATGTTCCTGGTGGCCCGGGCCAAGCCATGAATTTGGTAATCCAAGCTCGTTCC
>JAAUPO010000357.1 GCA_012033095.1 Synechococcaceae cyanobacterium RL_1_2
TTGCACCAAGGAAATACCTGGGAGCGCACTTTAATAATCCCAAGCCGATCGCCGGTTTAATATAAGCATTCACAAATAAAAGAGTGCTACATAATAATAAAGCAGAGATAAAAATACTTTGCTGGGTTGCCTTTTGGCCTAAACTTAGCCGGCGTAGTAAACGATCGGACTCACTGGCTTTGACCCGTAATTTGACATCCCCTTGCTCTAAGCGATCGAGGGTGGCATCAATCCGTTGGGGTAGGCCGATGGTGGTATTGCTTATTTCCGCTGCCTGGCGACTAATTTCATCAAAAATGGTAGCCGTGGCCGTATTTTTATCGATTAGATCCAGGGCGTAGGGTTGGGCGATCGCCATAAAATTAAAATTCGGATCTAAACCTTTACCGACTCCTTCTAGGGTAGAAAAAGCCCGTAGCACAAACGTAAATGTGGCAGGAAAACGGAAGGGTTGATCGTAGGCGATTTCATACAGATCATCACTGATGGCATTAACGGACTGTTCGGTGAATTCCTTATCCATAAAGTTATCCAACATATATTGGATTGATCGCCGCACCGGAGCTATTTCACCCGTAGGGGCTAAAGCACCTAAATCGATCAAGGAACGCACTACGCGATCGGCATCTTTTTGGGTAATACCAAAGAGGGTTTCCATCAAACCTACTTTGACATTGGCTTTTATTTGGCCCATCATGCCAAAATCATAGAAAATTAAGCCTCCATTGGCACTTACCGCCAAGTTCCCAGGATGGGGATCGGCGTGGAAAAAACCATTGCCCAATAATTGCTGAAGATAGGCTTGGGCACTTAATTTTGCCACTTTAGTGCGATCAATACCCGCTGCGTCTAAGGCTTCGTAATGGCTAATTTTGATGCCAGGTAAATATTCTAAAGTTAAGACTTTGGGGGAGGTGTAACGCCAATAAATTTTGGGAACTTTGACCCAATCTTGATCCCGGAAATTACGCCGAAAGGTATCCGCATTACGGCCTTCGTTCAGGTAATCTGCTTCCTGCCAGAGGATACGGGAACATTCTTCATAAATCCCTAACCAATCTCGGTTTTTGCCCCACCGGGGATGGCTATGGAAATAACGGGTAATCTGCTTGAGGATCGCTAAATCAATCTCGAATAATTTTTTTAGGCCTGGCCGTTGAATTTTAACTACGACTTCTTCCCCGTTATGGAGTTGAGCTTTGTGGACTTGACCTAAACTCGCCGCCGCGATCGGGGTTGGATCAAAGTTACGAAATAGTTGGTTTAATGGTTTGCCCAGATCCGTTTCAATGGTCGCGATCGCTTGCTCATAGGTAAAAGCAGGCACCCGATCCTGAAGTTTTGATAATTCCTCCACATATTCCGTCGGGAATAAATCCGCCCTCGTGGAAAATAACTGGCCCACCTTAATAAAGGTTGGGCCTAATTCCAATAAACTTTCCCGAATCCAAGCGGCTTGAACCTGTTGACGGGAGGTTCTTTTTTCCGGGGTATAACCTCCCACATAACTCCAGCCTCGGTTATTGCGCCATAGCCTAAAAATTAGAGACAGCACAAATTTCCAAATATCGATGCGCCGCCCTAGGGAAGAATAATTTTGTTGATTCCAGCGATATTTCTTTTTACCCAATTCTGGTTGGGCTAATTTCGCTGTGGGCACTAACTCATTATTTTGATAGGGCCGGGAGGAGGATACAGGGGAAAATGCAGACACTCGTAAAAAACTCCCTTCAGGACTGGCGATAATTTTGTAGTTCGGATTTGAGGGTGGCAATTTCAGCCCGCAATTCATCAATTAATTCTTCGAGAGCTTCGGTGTTCTCTTCTTCAATGGTGATTTTTCTAGGGGTCATAGAGGATGATTCCCGCTTACCTTTGCCCTCAGCCCTAGCTTGTATTTCCGTCGCCAATTGACGCATTCGTTCTTTTTGTTCTGCGTCAAATTTGCCAATGTCGCTCAGTACTTCCTGAAGGGTAGTACCTGCTTTTTCTTGGACTACCTCGGCGATCGCGCTGGTATAGGCTAAGACTTGGGCGAGGGGATTAGTCATAGGGGAAACATTTCTTAACAATACATGGCTTCCGAAATTATAAACCTTTTTCCTTGGTTGATGCTAACCGGAATAGGGGAGATCACAAAAATCCAAAATCCAAAATCCAAAAAGTTAACCATCCAGTCAAACTCAAGATTCCGAATCCAACTCCGACTCCGATGCCGACTCCATATCTTGATCGCTTTCATCGTAAATCTCCCCAACCAATTCTTCCAAAATATCCTCTAGGGCGACTAAACCGACGGTGCCACCATATTCATCCACCACGATCGCAAGGTGAATGCGGCGTTTGAGCATATCCCCCATTAAACCAATCACATTTTTTGTTTCTGGTAGATAAAAGGGTGCTTCACAAATTTCAGGAATGGGCCGGGGAGGATTACCGGAATGTAATTCCTGGAGCACTTGTTTCAAGTGAACAATACCGACAATTTCATCCTTAGATTCTTTTTGGACTGGTAAGCGGGAATAACCAGTTTCCAAACAGATTTTAATTACCTCCTCCAAGCTTTCATCTACGGTTACCGTTTTCATTTCTACCCGGGGTACCACAATATCCCTCACCACAGTTTCTTCTAATTTAACGGCGCGATCGAGGATTTCATGGGTACTGAGACCTTTCATCTTGCTGCCGGTTTTGAGCAGCTCAATCATCATTTTCAGATCCTGTTCCGATGCAGTGGTCACATCCGCCGCTGCATTGGATTTACCCTGGATCAGATCAATGATCCCTTGGGTAACTTTTCGAGCATTTGGATAATTTTAAAAAATTCCAGTACTTGATACAGCCAGTAAACAATGGGTAACGTAAATTGGAAGCTAGATTTTACATTAACGATCGCTAAGGTTTTGGGGGTAATCTCACCAAAAACCAACAGTAAAATGGTGATGATACCGGTGGCAATACCTAAACCCGTATTCCCCAGCCAAATTGCAAATAAATTACTAGTCAAAATAGCTGAAAAATTATTGACCAGGTTATTTCCCACTAAAAGGGTCGTAATTAACCGCGATCGTCTTTTGATCGCAAAGCGCAGTATGCCCTTGGGATCCCCTTTTTCTTTAATTAATCCCTCTACTTTGATCGAATTAAAAGCGGTGATTGCTGTTTCCGAACCAGAAAAGAACGACGACAACAGCAACATTAAGACTAATACCAATACATCAATCCAGATCTCACCGAGTAATGGAGACGGCGGACTGAGCTCAGCAAGTAACAAAAACAAAATAAAAGATTAAGGTAAGAAAAATTTATGGAGTAATTATAGAACCTAAGTTTAGCTTTTAGGTTTGCGATCGTAAGAATCAATAGAATCAAGCAATTATGCTTAATTTTTGCTCAATAGCCGAATATTTGATCCTTAACTGAATTCTAGAAGTAAAACTTATTCCAAATATTAAGATTAGAACTTCAGAGCAAATAGATACTTAGTGCTAACTGCTAACTGCTGCTGGGCGTACATTTACAATACCGAATACTGGGGCTGATGAAATCCGAAACCCGGCAACAGAAACAGCATTGCCAAAAAAACATTTATCGCTGTATTTGTTGATTTATCGCAGTTTGCATAAAGTTAAAGTACTAGGATTCCTCTTAATCTCCCTTAGCAAAGGGGAAGCAGCAGTTATCATTATGTGAAAATTACCTTACAAGGGGACAAAGTGGTTGCTTCCTTTACCAAGTAACCTTTTTGGGGTTTCGCCCCACAAAATAATTAAATGCATTTATGGGCAGAATGATTTGACCGTCAATTACAAAATTCTGGAAAAAGGTTGATTTTTCGTTTGTGAATTAATTTTGATGCTGGTTTACGTTTTAATTTTTTAC
>JAAUPO010000358.1 GCA_012033095.1 Synechococcaceae cyanobacterium RL_1_2
AAACACGTTCTTAGAGGATGTTTGAAAAGCCTCCCTTGCCCCCCCTTTTTGTTAAAATCACCTAAATTTTAACCAATAAAGTCCCCCTAATTGGGGGATTGAGGGGGGCGACTCCACAATATTTGATACTTTTCAAACACGTTCTTACTTTAACGATCATTGGTAATTTGTTTGCCCTATATTCCCTTAGGATTTTTTTCCTAGGGGAATTTTTATTGGAAATTTTTGATAATTTATCTAAAGGATCTAATTTTGATTAACTATGACTTGAAGGGGCTTTTTAATTGGGATTTTTGTTTGAACACGATCGCGTCAAAGCCTTAACTCAACACATTAATTTCAATGGCACTTTAATTATCTTTACTTCTACTTAATATTAGAAAAACTGATTTTTTTACCTTGGGAATTTAATTTAATTTAAGTTTGAATTAAGTTGTAAACTAAATTGTCTTGATGGTAGAAAATGATGACCAAAATAGACTAGAAAAGATAATTAGTCCTTCCAGATAATCACATCTTGAGACTATTTCAGGATGGTGATTATTTAGGGAAATTCACCTTTGCTAGTGGTTTATTCCCTAATCATGAATTATCCTAAAGGGCAACTTTTAACTTTTGTTAACGTGTGAGGAATATGAGATTGTTACCAAAATTGAGCCTGGCATTGACCAGCCTTCCCCTGATATCCGTTTTTTTGCCACTACCGCGATCGCTCAAAACTGGGTTGGGGTCAATCAAATTGCTGACAGCAGCAAAACTAAAGACAAATACGTGCCCGTAAATCGAGTTTCTGACCTCAAAGATGTTACCCCGGACGATTGGGCTTTTTCCCAGCTAAGGCACCTAATTGAGCAATACCAATGTGTAGAGACCTATCCAGATATGACCTACCAAGGTCAAAATACGGTTAGTCGTTACGAATTTGCTTCAATGTTAAACACCTGTTTAAACGAAATAGAAGCAAAAATTAATAGCGGCGATGCTCCGGCCCCTGGCGCAGGAAACACGGATCAATATAACCGGTTAATTCGTGAATTTGAAAACGAGCTAACCAGCCTCGGCAACACCGTTGATGAGTTAGAGGTTAAACTCAATAGCACAGAAGAAACCCAATTTTCCACTACCACTAAGTTACAAGGGGAAGTCGCTTTTACCTTAGCGGATACCTTTGGTAGCGGAGATAATACTAACACCGTATTTACCGACAAAGTGCGTTTGCAATTAGTTAGCAGCTTTACCGGCAAGGATAAGCTCATTACCCGCCTAACCACCGGAAATATTGGCAATTCCTTTGGTACTTAAATTGGTAGTAACGAAGGTCGCTATGCCTACGATGGCCCTGGGGATAATAACATCACCATCGATCGCTTACATTACTATTTTCCCATCGGCGAGAACTTAACCATGTACACCATGGCGAAATTAGCTGGTCACCATTTCTATGCCGATACCTTCAATGCTGGATTGGATGTCGGTGGTGGTGCGAATGGTGCGTTAAGTCGTTTTGCTGAGCGGAACCCCCTTTATCGTTTTGGTTTAGATAACAATTCTGCTGGGGTTGGTTTTAAATACGATTTGGGTAACTTTGGGGAAGCCTCGATCGGTTATATTGCCTCAAGTGCCAGCAATCCCGCTCCTGATAAGGGATTATTCGATGGTTCTTATTCCGCGATGGCCCAATTGGTTATAACCCCATCCGATAACTTTAAGTTAGGGGTTAATTATTTTAATAATTACAGCGATTTTAATTCATCTATTGGGCTAGGGGGTACAGGCACTCCTTTAGCCAATACAGCAATTTCAGATCGCTTTGGTAGCGGCCCGATTAAAAGTAATGCCTTTGGTTTACAAGCTCTCTACGATATTGATGAAAACGTCAGTCTTCGTGGTTGGGTGGGCTATATCGATGTGGATTCCACCACTTCTACTAACGAGGGAGAAGTTTGGACCTATGCCGGTGTCATTGCCCTCAATAATTTGGGTAAGGATGACAAAGATATGGCTTATCTTCTGGTTGGGGTTGAACCCTATTTAGCGAAAGCAACCAATAGTTCAGGTATTATTCCCATCGCACCTAATGATGTCGATCGCGATCCTGTGCACATTGAACTTGCCTATAAAAAGAGTGTAGCTGATGGTATTACCGTAACCCCTGGGGTTATTTGGTTAGCTGGCCAGCCGAATTCCAATAGTAAAGACATATTGATCGGTACCCTAAGAACAACCTTTAGTTTTTAACCTTTTCTAACAGCTTAAATAATTGATTTGCAAAGCCCCCCTGCCCCTAATGCTGGGGGAAAAATTCCTGAAAAATCACTAACTATAGTCAATTTAATATGGGGTGGCTGTTCCTCTCAATGGAATGTTTTCAGATCTATTTGTTTCCCCTAATTATTTAAAAAGACTATAACTACTATCGGACTTACGCACAAGCCCCCTAAATCCCCCAATATTGGGGACTTGCTTGAACGATTTTCTCCAAACATCATGGTTCCCAGGACAGAATTGAAATTTTTGCGTAAGTCCTGTAGGACCAAAGTTGCACCAAAAATTTTAAATATGCCTGAGAGCTTTACCCGGTAAGGATTACAACCAATTTCGCTAGAGTGCTTGTATCCCAAGGGTTTAAGGCTTTTTTACTGTAGTTAGAACTAAAATATAAAAAATACCCTGCTAACTTATAGCTAGGGTATTTTTTTTCAAGTAAACAGCCTTAATCACCAATAGATGACATCAATAGATGACATCTATAGATTTAATTCCCGTGGGCTTGGCTAAAGTCCGTTGAGGTCTATTGGTAGCGATTTAATAACGCTTCGAGGCCACCTTGATAGCCAGCACCTACCGCACTCACTTTCCAATCCCCATTATGACGATAGATTTCAGCCATAATTAAAGCAGTTTCAACGGAAAAATCTTCATCCAGGTCATAGCGTAATACTTCATCTTTTGTTTCCACATTGACTAGACGAACGAAGGCATTACTTACTTGACCAAAATTTTGCTTTCTTTGATCCGCGTTATGGATAGTAATGGTAATGACAATTTTTTGTATATCTTCTGGCACTTTACGGAAATCAACGATGAGCACTTCATCATCGCCATCCCCAGCCCCTGTACGATTATCCCCCATGTGTTTGATGGATTTGTTGGGGTCAGGACTATTGGGGTTGTTATAAAAAATGAAATGTTTATCGGAAATTAGCTTTTCATTGGCTCCTAGCAAAAACAGGGAGGTGTCTAGATCAAAGTCAGTCCCTGTATCAGTGACATTCACATCCCAGCCTAAACCAACGAAACCGGCTTGAATACCAGGGGAAGCTTTTTCTAGGGAGATTTTTTGGCCTTTCTCTAGATTAATAGTCATAGGTTTTGAGTTATTGAAGTAATAAAATTTACGGATTTAGATGCAGGATTAGATCATCCTTGACGGTACATCATACCCATAGGCTATTTTAAACTTTCTCTTTTATTGGTTTGGAAAATTGTTAAGACTTTTTAGTTAAATTAATCGGATTTTGGATTACAGCCCCTCAACTTAGGAAAGGTAATCTACTAATCTACTATCCCCTGATGGCTACGTGGCATACTTAAACCATCGTTTTTAATCCACCAGACGAATAATTTTCTTTTTGCCGACTTGTAAAATTTTGCCAGTTAATTCCTCTGGGCTATTAAATTTAAGGTTAACGTCGGTCAATTTTTTCCCATCGAGTTTAACCGCTCCCCCTTGGATTTGGCGACGACCTTCTCCGCTGCTGGCGCACAGGTTACTGGCTCCCAGTAAATAAAATAGGGGGACAGGAAACTCCGTGGTACTAAGGGAAAATGCTGGGACGTTGGCGGCGGCGGTGGCCTGTTGGATTTCGTTTTTCCCCCG
>JAAUPO010000359.1 GCA_012033095.1 Synechococcaceae cyanobacterium RL_1_2
TTTCGTTAACTCCATTAATCTCGATCGCGAAATCGGCGGTGGTGCCATCCATACTGGTTATGGTAAAAGTTTCAGAGAGGGTATCACCAGTATTGAGAGCTTGGATTGCAGTTTGATTATTATCGGCGGAGTAAGTCCAGTTTCCTTGGCCATCTAGTACCGTAAATTGGCCGTAGGTTCCGGTTTGGGTGGTGGGGATAAACTGGGCATCGAGGTGATCTTCATCGGTAATGGTTAGAGTGCCTTGGGTTTTGAGGAAACCATTTTGGTCAGGGTCATCATCTTCTGTGACTGAACCGCTAGTATTTCCGATCGCGGCGGTGAAATTGTTATAGCGTAATATTTCCACCTGCTCAATATTAGTAATTTTGAGCTTTGAGGTTTTGCGGGTGATGGGCTCAGTAAAGGCAAAAGTGGCAGAACGTTGGCCTTTTCTACATTTATTTTGTTTGGTGAAAAAGGATTGAATTTCCGCGATCGTTGTTTCTTTGTAGGTTGCGTATTCCCCAGCAGTGAGGTTAAGCCATAACGTATCTTTCCCGCCGCCCCCATCATAAAAATCGAAGGTGGATTCTCCTACATTATCTGCAAGTTGATAAATAAGATGATCATTCCCCCCCCGACCAAACACGCGATCGTTGCCAGAGCCACCCTTAAGGAGATCCTCCCTACCATTACCGATTAAAATATCATCCCCACCATGACCCAATAAAACATCTTTACCGCCATTACCCTTTAAATGATCGTTCCCCCCATCACCTGCTATCAAATTATTGTTACAGCCCCCACCCCAGCCACGATAATTACCTCGGTTTTTGGGTTGAACCCATTGCTCACGATCCTTCTGTTTGCGACCTTTGCCGCGATCGCTAGCTTCCGATGCTATACCCTCCAAAGCAGAGAATAACAACAGGTTAGTAACTAAGGTAGTAATTCGTGTTCAGTTCAAAAACGGGGGATGAATCGATGGTTGCCATGGATAGCTGCCTCATTTTTTTCAAAGGAATAGATTCAAGGCTCTAACTTTTCAGAAAACATCATTGTTA
Organism: Synechococcaceae cyanobacterium RL_1_2; assembly: GCA_012033095.1. Lineage (GTDB taxonomy): Bacteria > Cyanobacteriota > Cyanobacteriia > Cyanobacteriales > JAAUPO01 > JAAUPO01. Next base: position 1,047 of record JAAUPO010000359.1, read on the forward strand.
AACATAATTTGAGAGTGTAGATACTTAAATCTATAAAGTTTAAAAATAGATCAAAAAATATACCAAAAAGCTCACAAGTGAAGATTAATTATTGATATTTATAATTATTATTCCAATAAAATTCGCTGAAATAAATAAAGATTACCTTAAGATCAAAATTTAAAAATTTGGGAGTTTTAAAAATATAATGCTATTTCCTTTTTGGTTTATCGAAAAATCCTTATAGAACCCATTTGAGATCTTGATCTTGAATAATAAGGGTTTCAGGTATAGTTAATTTAATTTAGTATGGGATGATTGTTAATTACTATTTGGTCTTGTTAACCTCAAAAAAATAGTAATCCTATACAAGTAAGGATCAGGAAAATTAAATCCCTTGATAATCAATTATCCTGGGTCTAAATATCCTTATACCCTTAGAGGGGGACAAGTACGATTAAAGCTTTGTAGCATCAGACTTGTAGCGATCAATTTTTGTAAAAAATTAATAAAAAATTAATAAAAAATTAAAATGTAAACCAGCATCAAAATTAATTCACCAAGGAAAAATCAACCTTTTCCCAGAATTTTATAATTGATGTTCAAATCATTCTACCCATAAATGCATTTAATTATTTTGTGGTGCGAAACCCCAAAAAGGTTAATTGGGATAGGAAGCAACCACTTTGTCTCCTTGTAAGCCTTACACTTTTAGCACTACCAAAAAAATGTTTAAGTCCCCATAGTTCAATCTCCCATGGTTTCGGCAATCCACTGGTTAAATTGAATTTAAAACCGTTTAGGGGGTTAACGGAACTGGTGGAAACCGTTAGGATTTGAAGTCTGGGGAGGAAAGTAGGTCAATAATTTGTTCAAATTCAAACTGACTGGCCAATAGGGAAAGGTGATGCACCAGGCTTTGATGTTCTGGCCCTAGGGTCTGTAATAGGGCAATTAGATCATCATCACTCCCCGCGATCGCGTAATTGGAAAGTTCTGTCACTAATGCTGGATTGAGGTTCTGGAGTAAGGCGGGGGTGAACTCGGCTGGGGGGAGTTCCTCTTCTGGGCTGGGGGTAGCTTGTTCTTCGTAGAGATAGGAGACTCCTAAGTAAGTGCTCAACGCATCAAAAATCTCTGATTCCTGAAAAGGTTTATTAATGATGGCATCACAACCCGCTGCGAAGATGGCCCCTTTTTCCTCCTCAAGAATACTGGCCGTTAAAGCAATTACGATGGTTTGGGGCGCAATGTTTTTAATGGCTTTAGTCGCGTCATAACCATTCATTCCTGGCATTTTAATATCCATGAATGTTAAGCGTGGTTGCCAACTGGGCCATTGGGCTACGGCTTCCTGGCCGTTACTGGCGGATTTAAGTTCAAACCCGATCGGTTCTAATAATTGACAGATCAAAGCACGGTTTGCCGCAATATCATCCACCACCATCAATTTATAGGTAGGTTGACCAGGAGCTAAACCAATAATGGTTCGGGGTTTGATCATGGCTTGCTGGGCCTCTTCGGGTGAAGCTCGTTGGGCTTGAATGGCAAAAGTAAACGTGGTTCCCACCCCTAACTCACTGGTTACTTCAATCTCTCCCCCCATCATCCGTACAAACTTGCGGCTAATGGGTAAACCTAAGCCTGTTCCCTCTTGGGCATTACGACCGCTTGCACTCTGGCCAAAGGATTCAAAAATGGTATCTAGTTCTTCTTCGGCAATGCCTTCACCGGTATCTGCGATCGCAAACTCAATGGTAAGGTCTGAGGTAGAAGTCTGAAGTGGTGCTGCAACCCTGACGATTACCCCTCCTTCTGAGGTAAATTTAATAGCATTATTGGCTAAATTAATTAAAACTTGACGGAGCTTGACTGCATCGGTGTGAATGTACTGATCCACGGAGGTTTCTCGTTCAATCCTGAAATAGAGATCCTTATCTTCTGCTTTGAGCTTAAGTAAATTTTCCACTTCATCTAGGAGATTATAAAGATCGAAGTTTTGGGGATTAAAGGTGGTTTTGCCGGCTTCGATTTTAGAGAGGTCTAAAATGTTATTGATCAGAGTGAGTAAATATTCCCCGCTTTGGTTAATGATTTTCAAATTATTACGGGTCTTATCTCCGAGGTTACGATCGCGACCCATAATTTTTGAAAAACCAATGATGGCATTGAGGGGGGTTCTCAGTTCATGGCTCATGTTAGCGATAAAGGTGCTTTTCGCTTGGCTCGCTTCTTCCGCTTTTTGTTTCGCGATCGCCATGGCTTCCTCTGCGTTTTTATAGATAGTGACATCATCCACCACCCCTAAGAGGCCTACCACTTCCCCCGTTGGGTCTTGGATGGGTAATTTGCTTTCATTGAACCACTTCACCTGGCCATCTAATTCCACTTTGCGTTCCTGGTGCATTAACGGTTGATTATGGGCAAGAATCTCCTGTTCTTGGGTTTGCATGAAATTAATTTGGTCGCGATCGGATTCCCATTGATCGATCACTTCCCCCAACAATTGCTCTGGCTCCTGAATGCCCATGGCCTTAGCCCAATTACTATTTCCCCCCAACAGACGAAAATTTCGATCCTTCCAAAAAATTTGTTGGGGAATATTATTAATCACCATGCGCAAAAATTGCTCCTGTTGCAAAATTGCCCGTTGGGAAGCCTGTAGATCCTTAGTCCGTTCATCCACCTTCACCTCTAAGGTTTCGGCATATTCCTCTAATTGACGATAGGAAAGTTTTAGATTTAACCACAACAAAACAATGATCGTGAGTAAACCAGAGCTGGTAACCGCAAGAAATGGTGCTGACACGGGAATCCAATAACCCCCCAAAAAATCAGATAATAAACCCCAC
>JAAUPO010000360.1 GCA_012033095.1 Synechococcaceae cyanobacterium RL_1_2
TTCTAAGGGGGAAAAGCTTATATAGTCAATTTAATTTAGTATGGGGTGGCTGTTCCTCTCAACGGAATGTTTTCAGATCTATTTGTTTCCCCTAATTATTTAAAAAGACTATATATTTAGGTTTTGAGCATGATTGATCTGTTGCGCTTAGAGCGGCTATGGCTATACTTGTCGCCATCAATGTTAAAGGTGATAGTACTAAAATCATAAGCATATTTAGAACTACTTCATTGGTTATTACCTATAGGTCAAGGTGGCTAAACCTAGATCTTTTTTTGCGTCTAAGACCTTGAGTTCAAAGATACCTTGCATCTCCTTTATTTGGGGATTACCACGATTTTTCCGGTGACACCGGAGCTGATGAGCAAGATACAATAATTTCTGGTTTGCTTACATCGTCGTTGCCATTTTTTCATGGTCACTTGATGTTGTTTATTTCCTTTTTCAAATTCGCCGATGAGGTGGAATTGGTTACGCTTGGTTTTTAGCATTAGTAGGTCGTAACTGGTATTGGAGAAAAAGTCTCTACCCTCTGCGATCGTGATTGCCTGGGGGCCCAACTCCTGAAGTTGTTTAATCATTGCTTTAGCTTTAGGCAAAGACGTTTGAATGGAAATCAAGGGAATTTCCATGCCATCTGTTTTGGAAAATAGGGACTGATAGAACTTGTTAGGATCAGGGTATTCCTCAAGTAATAGGGCTGTTTCTCCTTTTAACATGCCAATACTATAAATCGACCCTTCGGGGAGAATATCCTCCTGAATTTCGGATGATTGGGAATAGGGTCTGGGAACTAATACCCTACCATCTAGGTCTTCTTCACCTGCCATGGGTTGAGATTCTAGCTGTTGTAGTTCTAGGTATAACTCTGGCATCGTCTCTAACTCCACTTGCAGAGTATGGTTCGTGAAAGCCGGCGGTAATGGAATCTTAAATTTTTGAGTTAAAGTTTGGTCATATTTCCCCGATCGCAGACCATCCCCGTGGATGTCTAGAAACTCACAGAACCCCTTAATTGCCCCATAGATATTCTCCGCCTCTGACTCATCTAAAGCTATTCTGATCCCTTCGTAGGGATGGATACTGCCAAAAATAGGATTGTAATCATCATCATCATTTTCTTCGTAGTTTAAGAACCAACAATCTTGGGATAGAAAGATTTGCTCCAAAGACTCAACAGCACTGAATTCCTCATGGAATGAGTCTGAAGTGGCAAGAATTTTTCGCCGAAAATCCTTAAAAGCCTCAAGGTTACGATACATCACCACACCAATTTCTGCCCCTAATTGCCCCATCACGCATAAAAATAATTCTTGTTTTTTCTTCCTAGCCCGTTTGATTTCAACTTTAATAATTTGCGAATCTCTCAAAAAAATCCAGGGTTCTTCCTTCCACAATTCTGCCGCTAAGCCATTTAAGCTGGATTGATGGGCCCCCACCACTTCGAGAGTGTTCTTTTTGCGTTGTTCAAAAGTAGCAATTAATTGATCAATTAAGATCAATTTTTTCATAAATTCCACTTCAATCCCTAAGGGTTGCAAAATTCCCCTCAAGAAAAATTGTAATTCTCGATCTTTAACCAAAACTCTGATGGGTCTGCTGGGCTCCCCTGGGGGATTGGGCTGCTCGATCGCCTTAAGTAATGCCCGCACAAAAGCTTCGTTATTATTTTTGCCTAGGATCATTTCCATCGATCTGACAAATCCTGACGTGCCATCGACCCATAAAATGCAATGGCTAGCTTCCACTTCTTGAATGCTTGTGGGATCAAAGCCTAATGCTTCTAAGGTAATGAGATCGCCTTCCCAGACGCTAGGCGTTTGACTAATTTTTTGAGTCTAGCGATGGTACTTTCAGGAAGACTATAAGGTTTACTTTTCATAGAACATTAGGAAGGAAAAACAGTTTAAATAACGGTAGCTACTAGGGCGACTTGAGCTGCAATCGCACAGTTCAAACAAAGTTTAACAACCTCTGTGTAGGCCGCATGTTTAGGCCGCATTTTTAATCTTTGGGGGGATTTCTGAATCATTTAAATCTAATAAATCTAAATCCGTATGCAGAGTGAAAGAACAATGCTAGTTAGAAGCCTAATCAACATCTTGGGACTATGACCGCCGCAACTTTAGGGTTAAGGTCTGAGGCCCATAATCAAACTTTGATCTTATTGATTATTTGATCTTAAACAGTGGGAAGCACTGAGCATTAATTAATAATTAATACTCAATAATGCCTAAATGCCTAAATAAATGCCTAAAAAGGATAGGAATCAATCATTGGTGGGCACTAAACAGGCTCTTAGTCTAGGAGATAAGGAGCAAGTCAGTTATTGTATGATTAAACATGACATTCACCAATAGTAAGAGTAACGAGTTTAGCTATTGTTTGTGGAAAGATTGTTATAGTTGTTTACGTTACTGAGATTAAGGCTCTCCTGGATTGTTGTATGGATTTAATTGATCTGAAAAACCTTTGCAAGATATTAACCTTCGTCTGGGCCAAGCCCAGCAATATCTTTGACCTCGATCGCTTAAAATCGAACATTTTTGATCTTGAACAAACCGCATCCCAACCGGATTTTTGGGATGATCAAACTTCAGCCCAAAAAGTTCTTCAGCAACTAACGGAAGCAAAAAATAATTTGGTGCAAATCCAAGATTGGACAGGGACAGTAGAAGAAATTGAAGCCATCATTGAACTATTAGAGGCAGAGTCGGACGCAGGGTTATTTGAAGAGGCTCAAGTTAATCTACAACGCTTGATCCAGGAACTCGATCGCTGGGAGCTACAAAAATTACTTTCCGGCCCCTACGATGACCATGGGGTTATTTTGACCATCAATGCTGGAGCTGGGGGCACCGATGCCCAGGATTGGGCCGAAATGCTATTGAGAATGTACACCCGCTGGGCAGAACAACAACAATTTGGGGTCAAATTAGCGGAATTATCCTCAGGGGATGAAGCGGGGATCAAATCAGCGACCTTGGAAATTACCGGCCGTTACGCCTATGGTTATTTACAGGGGGAAAAGGGAACCCATCGTTTGGTCAGGATTTCTCCGTTTAATGCTAATGGCAAACGCCAAACTAGCTTTGCTGGAGTGGAAATTATGCCGATTTTGGATGAGTCAGAAACCTTTAATTTGGATATTCCTGAAACTGATTTGGAAATTACCACCTCCCGCGCTGGGGGTAAAGGTGGCCAAAATGTGAACAAAGTGGAAACAGCGGTGCGCATTGTCCATACCCCCACTGGCATTGCGGTGCGTTGTACCCAGGAGCGATCGCAGTTACAAAATAAGGAAAAAGCTTTAGCTATTCTTAAAGCGAAACTATTAGTAGTGCTACAGGAACAGCGGGCCCAGGAAATTGCTGAAATCCGTGGGGACATGGTGGAAGCGGCTTGGGGTAATCAAATCCGTAACTATGTTTTCCATCCCTATCAAATGGTTAAGGATTTACGCACAAATATCGAAACCAATGCAGTCCAGGATGTTATGGACGGTGAGTTAGAAGAGTTTATCGCAGCTTACTTGCACCTACAGCAAGAGCCATAACCGTGGTCAAGGGCAAGGGCGTTAACCCACCAGACCTAATCCTTTACTAATCTTTTGCTGGTCAAGGAAGGCTGCATCAATGCCCCGATCGTCTTTAAGCCTCGATTTATCTTCTCCCACCATCCCAATCTGTGATCCGCGATCGCCGTAACACCAAATTAATATAGCAATCCTAAATAGCTTGTGGAAATTGAGTACATTGAAAGACAAGTCTAGTAAGGATCTTCATGTTATGACCTAGTTAGGACTGCTATATTACCCAGTTCAATTTTAAGAACTTCTCGATAAAGGAAGAGGATAGCGTAGAGGGC
>JAAUPO010000361.1 GCA_012033095.1 Synechococcaceae cyanobacterium RL_1_2
CTAAAGTAATGGCTGTATTGACGTTGGTGAGCAGCGTGGTGGGGACATTAAAGTTTGATATGTTTGGACTATTAGTGGCCATGGGGCCCAATGTGGCCTTTTTAGTTGGTTCTGCGAGTTTAGTGTTTGCGTTGATTGTTCTGTATTGGGCCCTGTCCCGCTCCCCAACTGTTGAGGATCAGCCCCTCTCCCTTCCCCCTCTCCCCCCTTCCTCGATCGCGATCGTTACTAGTATTTGGTTATTTATATTGGGCATGGCGATCGCGGGAGCCCTACGGTTTTATGTACCCATGGTGGGGATGGGTTGGGGCCAACAGGTAGCACCCACTTTTACAAAAGTAGCCTTAACGATTTTTAGTGTAATTTTAGGCATCGTGGCGGTGCCTTTGGGGGCCATCACCAGCAAATTTAGACCAGCACCAGTGCTTTGGCTCAGCTTTGGCTTTACTATCATCGGCATTAGTTTACTCAATGAAAGTCAATTTACCCTAGTCGTCGCGATCGCGGTAATCCTACTATGGCTAGCGGTGGCCAGTTGGTTTAATACCTTCGTCCCCTTTGTCTTGAGCGTGACCAGCCCCCCCCAGGGTGGTTTTGCCCTCGGTTTATTTTTTGGCGGATTTAATGCCACCATGGCCCTATTTGATCTTTGGTTAATGCCAACTCTCGGGGATCTTACCTTTGAAATCTGTCTATCAGGCTTAATTATCGTGTTGGCGATCGCCGCGATCGTTATTTGGAAACTAAGTCAGGGATTGGCCCCACCATCGAAGCCTTCTGATGCTATCTAAAAAATACTATACAGAGGTTACTTAATCTGGTAGTGCTAAAGGTGTAAGGATATTTAGACCCAGGATAATTGATTATCAAGGAGTTTAATCTTCCTGATCCTTACTTGTATAGGACTACCCTTAATCTTTAGGGATCAATTAGGGATCCATTAAAAGTTTAAGAGGCTGTTTATAAAGTCCATTGAATTTGCATTTTGCCCCCTAAATCCCCTAATTTGGGGGACTTCATTGGTTAAAACCTAAGTGATTTCCTCCAGCATGGGGGGCAAGGGGGGCTGTTCAAACATCCTCTTACAGCTGTCGCAATACAAAAAAATAATTGAAGTTCTTAATTGCCACAGTTCCCGATTTCCTCTAAGGTTTTCCACCCCGCTTCCCACATATTTTGATCCTTTAACTGGCTAGCATTGATCCAAAACCTCACCGTAGGATCACAGGAGGAAACCATTTCGGCAAACACCCATTGCCCCTGGTTACGCCGGTTAACCACCTGAAAATGTCTCCAGCCCATGGTGGTTTGGGTGGCAGTCCATTTTGATTGAAGGAGGTGGGGGAACTTTTGTTTTTTAGCCATCAGTCTAGGGAAGTACTTAATAACACAAATAATAAATCCGGAATAACTTGATCGACCCCAGGATACTAAGGAAACTCATTGGCAATGATTAATATTTTTGATTTAATCCCTCAGTCGATGTTTTCCTTTCAGCCCAATCTAACGCCCGTCTAATTCCCTTGTACACCCTAGATTCTACTTATTTTCCCTTAGAGTTAGGGGGGGGTTGTGGGCTGTTGGGTTTAGGACAACTCAATCTGTATTCGATTTAATCCATCCTAAAATACTTCGACTGAGTTGTGATATTGAACTAAGATTGAGATGATTTTAATTAAACATTAATACTTCAATAAATCCTAGGGCTAATTCTAGAGCTTTATATTTGTAGATTCTACATAATATATGAAAACTTTTTCTTTACCTTTTTGGCTCAGTGTCGGAGCGATGACCGCAGCAATGCTAGTAGAAACTAGTCCTGTTGTCCTCGGTCAAAGCCGAACCAACATTCCTACCTTCAGTAATACTTCTACGGAAACTGCCTATACCCTTGGGCCTGCGATCGCGTCAAAGTAGATTTATTTAACGTCCCTGAATATAGCGGGGAGTATCTAATTTTAGTGGATGGCACCCTGAGCTTACCGGTACTAGGTTCAATTAATGTTAATAATCTAACCCTGAGGGAATTAACTTCCATCCTGACCCAAGGCTATGGTATTTACGTGCGCAGGCCGATCGTGTCGGTGGGTTTATCTAGTCCTAGGCCCATTACCGTGTCGTTGAGTGGCGAAATTAGCAAACCGGGTACCTATACCCTAAGTGCCACTTCCCAAAGTCAAGGGGGCAATAGTAATAATGGGGCTTTAAGATTCCCCACAGTAACGGATATTATTCAGCAAGCCGGGGGGGTAACGGCCAATGCTTCGGTGGAAAGCGTGCAGATCAAACGCTTTTTCCAGGGCCAAGAAAGAATGGTGGTGGTGGATCTATGGGATTTATTTAAAATGGTAATCTCAAACAAAATATAACCCTTCGAGACGGGGATCAAATCGTTATCCCCACCACTCCGCGCATCGATGAAAGACAATTACAGCAATTAGCGGATGCAACTTTTGGCGTTCGTTCTACCCAACCGGTAACCGTGCGATCGCGGGGGAAATTAAGCGTCCTGGTTCCTATCGCATCGAACCGAAAAATGATGGTGTGCCCCCCCGTTTAAGTGAAGTATTAAGGGAAGCTGGGGGCATCAAACCCTTAGCCGATATTCGTAACCTCGAAGTACGACGCATTACCCGCCAAGGCCGGGACAATGTGATGAAGGTCAATTTCTGGGATTTGCTGCAAGGGACAGCCCCCGATGCTGATATTTTCTTGCAAAATGGCGATACGATTACGATTCCCACCGCTACGGAAATTGATCCGACAGAAGCGGAAACCATTGCCAGTGCAAATTTTTCGCCAGATACCATCACTGTGGATATTGTCGGAGAAGTGGATGGCCCAGGTACCATCGAACTTCAACCCAATACTCCCCTTAACCAAGCATTGCTAGCAGCAGGAGGATTTGATGAAACAAGGGCTAATCGTAATATCGTGGAATTAATACGCCTCAATCCCAATGGCACGGTGGTTACTAAAAATATCAACATTGACTTCAGTGCGGGAATCAACCCAGAGGTGAACCCGATTTTATTACAAAATGATGTGGTGATCGTCAGCCGTTCTGGTTCCACTAAAACCGTCGATAGTATTGATAAATTCCTTAATCCTGTGAGCCGGGTATTTTCAATCTTAAATATCTTGAATTTGATTTAATTTTTTGGGATGCAATGGAAAATTCAATTATCAACTCAACTCTATTGCTCAATGTTTTATTAGCGATCGGGTTGTTTTTCTTTATTAAGGCTTCAGTGAAACCTCGCATCGAAAAGATGGAGTTATTCGCTAACCAATCGGAGGATGGTTTGTTAGAGGAATTGCAAAACTATTTTGCAAGCAAAGCCTATCAATTAAAAGAAGTTAACCAACAAAAACAGCAAATTGTGTTTGAAGGGTTAGTGCAAGCCAGTCGTTTTTTGGCTTTCTTTTTAAGTTTGTTAGCGGCGATCGGTTTAATTTGCTTAGCTTTAGTCATGAACGTGGTGGCCCCAGATTTAAAATTTTTATGGTTTGGCTTACCTTTAATTTCCCCGATCGCGGGTTGGTTTTATTGGCGGAAAGCCACTCGGCTCGAACAGGTGATTTTAGCGATCGAGGCAGTGGACGACAACGCTTTAAAAATCAACTTCACAGGCCATCGAGATGAATTAAAAGCGATTAAAGAATTTTTTGCCCATAGCCTTAACCAAAACCCCATTTGACCGGGTTCATACCAAAACCGTTTTATTTAGTATGAGAAAATAATCTTTATCTCAATTGTTGCTGATATTAAGAGCTGATTGATAAAGCCCCCCGGCCCCCAATGCTGGGGGAGAAATTCCCAAAAAATCATCAAAAGCGCCCCAAATTTCCCAAATTTAGG
>JAAUPO010000023.1 GCA_012033095.1 Synechococcaceae cyanobacterium RL_1_2
AGGATTCCAGTTGAGCTGAGCTAAAGCAGCGTTATCCCCATTAAATAAACCATTGCGACCAGCCGGATCATTACCTTTAGCGGCAGTGTAAGCTAAATCCACACTAAATTGATCGCTTAACTCCAGGTTAGCTGCAACGGTTTGATTTTCATTGTCTCCAATCCGATAAACCGCAGGGTTACGACGAAGGAAACGAGTCAAAGAACCAGATCCACTACTCTCCATATAGGGGTTGTACAGATCAGTAACAACATCTTCAAATTCAGTCTTACTAGCACCAAGATGCATAGTAATTGCATCACCGACGGGGAAACTATACCAAAGGTCAGTTAACTCAACAGCGCCATCAGTATTTTCATCTGCACCAAGACGAGCAGAGTTACTAACGCCAAATCTACCGAAGTTTCCTTGCTCTAAACGAAGGTGTAGATTATCTTTGCCAGTAAAGCTACTTTCAAAATTTAATCTAGTACGCTGGGATAAAGTCGTATTGTCGTTGAAAGCAGAAACGTTAGGGCCATCCAAGCCAGTAGCAAGGGTAAAGATGGCTTCCCCTTTGAGTTTGGTGGTGGTGGAGAATTGATTATCTTCCACTTCCCCAAGACGACCTTCAAGGTTATCTACTCTAGTACCGAGGGTAGCAAGTTCAGCCTCAAACTCATCTACTAAGCGGGTAATTTGACTTAAATCAGTAGGTTCCACATTGGTAGAACCAGTAGTGATCAAACGCTCCATTTGTTCCATACAAGCGTTTAAACCCGCCGCAAACTCATAACGGGTTAGGGCGCGATTGCCTTGGAAAGTGCGGTTAGGGTAACCATCAAGACAGTCGTAGCGTTCTACAAGGTTACGAAGAGCAGAGAAAGCCCAGTCTCCAGGAGCCACATCTCTTAATTGAGAAATACTATTAACTTGACCCATGGTATTTACAGCTTGGCCAGTAGTGCTGTACTTCTGAATTTGATCAAGCATTTCTTGGTTAGATTCTGCTTTGACAGCAGAAGCGCCGGTCATAACTAAGCCTGCTGCTAAGACAGCGGGGGCAAATTTAACTAAGTTCCAGATTAGTTTGTTCATTTCAATTCATTCCTCACATTTGAATTAAATTAGCTAAATACTATTGTTTAACCTTAATAACTTACCTTGGTGGTGTGAACTTATTTGGTAAGCAAATTGAGTATAGTCTTTAACATCTTCATTTACCAAATTAATTTGTTTAAAAGGGTTTTAGTTTTGATGTCAGTACACTTTTAAAAGTGGCATCGATTTTTAAGAAGCAGAGAACTTATTCTATGAATAATATTTCCTTTACTGAAACTAAAATCATTATTTCCATAGCCCCTTAAGATCCTATTAAGACAAGATTAAGCTGTTGTTAAATAAGCTAAAGAGCTATCTCTGTTGATTAAAACTTGGGACTAGTTTCTATACAATATGAAAAAGTACATGTTAGTCAATAGAGAATTATCTATAGGGAAAATTATTGTAATCAAATATGTTTTGATTGTTGATTTGATTCCGTTTTAAGCCCACAAATAATAGCAATATAAATAATAGAAGCTAGTGCCTTTGTAAACATAAATTTAGGGTAATAAGCAGTGTCAAAGACAAATTAGCCTTAGCATTAAAGTTTATTTAAGCTAGGTTAAGAATAAGTTATTAGATTTCTAAACCCTATGACAGGCTATAGGACTTTTACCACCGACTTAGCTGATGGAAAATGGGCAATGATTTCGTTGCGGCATTGGGGTCACACCATAATTATTGCAAGACCAGACATAAGATGGGAATCCGTTAGGATATTTAGTAAATTGTCCACTACAAACATAGATTAATAAGGAATTATTTGCAATAGTGTAGCAAAGCTTTTTTTGGGCCGTTAGTAAATTGGCTAGGACTTACGCCCAAGCTCCCTAAATCTCCTAAATTTGGGGGACTTGCTTGAACGATTGTTCCCAAACATCATGGTTTTCAGGACAGAATCGAAATTTTTGCGTAAGTCCTGTTGGCGTTAAATCCTTAAATCGAGGGAAAGGAATTAGTACTTTGCCACATAGGCTTAGCCCGATCGCGAATAACGATCATGACCTTGGTGATGGGAATTAGTTCAACGACGCTATTGATATAGGCGATCGCGGTTAACCGTTCAATTACCTGATTATTCCAAGACTCTTCTGTAATGGGGTAGGTTCCATGGTAGTGCTCGATTAATTGTTGACGTTTAATACCCGGTAATAGGGAATCCGTAAGGGGGGGAGTGAAAAAAGTAGCACCATCCCAGCCCCATAAATTGCCGGTGGTGGTTTCTAGCCAATGGCCTTGGGAATTGGTCAAAATAGCTTCATCGGCCTGAAGGGATTGGGCGTATTGTTTCCCTTGTAAACTGCTTAGGTAGTTACTGGTTTTATGGTGGGGGAGCGATCGCTGATATTGTTCTGGTGGTAAGACGATCGCGGTAATACCGAATTGTTGTTTGTACCCTAAATCCGCCGGTAATTTTCGGCCAGTAATTAATTCCCGCCCATCGGCAAACAAGGTAACCCTCAACACCGGAAAATGTTTGGCCATGGTGGATAAGCCCATCTCAACCCGATCCCAGTCCGGCAGACACCAACCAAAATTTAGAACGCTATGGGTTAAACGATCGCGGTGTAGCAACCAACCAGTTTCAGGGCTAAACACATTCTGCTGCTTGACTCGGAGGGTAGTAAAGACGGTAGCACCATACAATAACCCGTGATCGTAGGGAGCGATCGTCATTAAGCCGGATAATTGAAATTCCCCTTCATACCAAAAAGATTGAGCATTAGCCATGGTGGTGTTATTCTCCCTTGGGATGAAACACAGGTCTTACCACATCTAGGGAGTGTCATCAATTAGCATTAAAACCTTGATCCTGAGCCAGGTTCAGAAAGTATAGTTTTAAACTGAAATCCTTAGCTAAGAAGAGTTTCAGGTTTAAATAATGACAGGCCCTAATAACTCTAATAACTATAGCGGGAGATTACATTTTATTCCTTTAGTTATTCCTCAGGTCAGGCGTTACCGGGCTTCAGGATTAAGGCCCTTAATCGATCCTTCTAGTACATTGTCAAATAATAAATTTTTAGGGTTGATCATTCCTAAATTGATTTCTGTGCATGGGTTATGGAAATTTAAAACCATCAGGACTTACACCAAAATTTCGATTCTGTCCTGGGAACCATGATGTTTGGGATAATCGTTCAAGCAATCCCCCAAATTTAGGGAATTTAGGGGGGCTTTCCCGTAAGTCCTAATCATGGAAAAAACTAAGGATTATCGTTACTACGGATTCAAACCCTGAATTTACTTTATAAAAACTTCATAAATTAATAGAAATATTAATATGTGACAATTATGTAGCAATAGCAGTAGTTTGAGCCAAGGAGCTTTTTAGGCAGACGAATACCCCTACAGTTAATCTAATAATCTAATTTGTACAGACATTACTTGATTTAACCCCGGCGACCTATGGGGATTCTCCCTAATGGAATAGGGAATGGAAAATTGTACTCTGTAGATCCTCCCAGGAAGAAAGATCGAGATTGACTGAAGCTAGGTACAATCAAAGGAGATCTAGTGGTGTAAGCACTGTACTTTTCATGAACCTCGAAGAACTTAAGCAACAATACAGCGACGGAATTAGAAATTTTAGCGGTATTGATCTAAGTGAGCAAAACCTCAAAGACATTTATTTGGGAGGAGCTAACCTAGAGCAAGCAAAATTTATCGTAAGTAATTTAAGCGGTTCTAATTTTACTGGTGCGAATTTATTCCGGGCTAAACTGAACGTCGCCCGTTTAAGTAGTGCTAATTTTCAAAAAGCTACTCTCAACCAAGCTACTCTTAACGTTGCTAATCTAATTCAATGTAATTTGCAAGAAGCAGAAGTAAAAGATGCGGAAATTTTATATGCGGAGTTTATTCGTGCCCAACTGAGTGACAGTGACCTGCGGGGATCAATTTTTAATGGCTCTGACCTACGGGAATCAATTTTTCGCCGGGCCAAAATGCAGGGTTGCCAATTGAATGAGGTAAAACTTCAGAAAGCTATTTTTAATGACGCGGTTTTAAATCAAGTTGAAATCAAAGGCTCAGATGTAAGCAAAGCTGACTTTACCGGTGCGGTTTTAAATGAAGGCAATTTAGTCCAGAGCGATTTTAGTTATGCGAAATTCGTCAATGCTCAATTGGTGAGAACCTTATTCTATTGGTCTGATCTGACGGGGGCGAATTTTTCAGGGGCGGATTTATCCTATGCGGATTTAAAGGGGGCGGATTTAACGAGGGCGAATCTGAAGGGGGCGAATCTGAAGGGGGCGAATCTAGTTAATGCGAATCTGAAAGAAGCTAATTTAATTGGGGTAAGTTGGGAGGGGCAAACCTTAGTGGCGCAACCATGGACGGGGGTTAAGCTCTATGGGGTTTCCCGGGTGGGCATTAAAACACGGGGGGTGGAATGTGAATGGGTGGATATGAGTGCCCAGGGCGATCGCTCCAATGTGCAAAGACTTAAACCCCATCAAGTTAGTTTATTTTTCCATGAGATCCTGCCTAAAATTGAAATTAATATCAATGCGGCTGTGGACTTTAATAGTAATTTGTTACTAGCTTCTGTATATAAAAAACTAGCCAAAAACCTCCCATCCTTTGAGCGGCCCCCCAGCATTAAATCTAAGCAGAGGGGAACGGTCATGCAGTTTGAAATGAAAACAGAAGATGATTCTATCCCTTTACTGTATGCGGCCTTATTTCCCTTTTTTAATCAAGAAAAGATTATTGGTTCTATTCTTAAAAGTTTAAAAATTGTGCGGGGCAAACCGATCGAGGAAGTTTCGTTTAAATTTGGCAAGGCCATCGACAGTATGTTGGCGGCAGTGCAAAATTTAGAGCGGGCTGTGGAGATGATTCCGTTACCTCCTAAGCAAAAATTACCGCGATCGACGGCTAACTTTTTTAATGGTATTACCCAGATCAAGTTAATTAATAGTCGGGACGATGAACTGATCGTTTACCGAAAAAACACGGGCTCGGAGCTAAATGAGATGACAAGCGAGCAGTTAGCTGAGGAAATTAAGGAATTTTTTGCCTATGATTGAAGCCCAAGTCCATGGCAGCTTAAAGTCATTTTTAAAATCCCAAGATCGCCCTCCCAATCCTTGGAATCATCATTTAACCATGGGGCGTTTGGTTGCTCGCGCTCTGAGGGTGGGTAAGTCGGCTTTAATTAATACCGGTAGTTTTCCTTCGGTTCATAGTTGGGGCTATCTGACTGCAGCTTTATTAGGGGGGGGTTCTTGTGTGTTGGTGATTGAAGAACCTTGGCGATCGCTATTAATGACCAATCATCTGCCTGAGCTGCAACGGTTTTTAGGGACTAGCCACTGCCTTGACTGCGATCGCCTGCCCGACTCAGGGGCCCAAGCACAACCCACCATTTACCTCATTGCCCCAGCACTATGGTTACAGTCCCATGCCCTAGATCTGCTACCAGGCGATCGGGTACCTTGGCCCATGCCCGTGTTGATCGAACAAGCGGATCAATTGCCCGATTGGGTACGCCAAAGTTTAACCAGAACCATTACCCCCCAACATTGGCGAGAACTTAAGCAATGGGGGTCTTGGGAACTAATTGAAACCTATCAAATTAAACTCACCCAAGAAATTTTTAAGCGGCCAAGTAATCCCCACCAAGTGTACAGTTTCAATGAAGCGATCGAAGCCCTGTTAACCCAGTTATTTAATCAACTCCAACGGGATGGTCGCCCCTTACCCCGGCCATGGAATTTATTTGAGCAGCAATGGGCCCATTCCGAACAGATGAACTATTTAACCATCGATCGCGAGCAGGGGCTATTTTCGTTACATTCTAGTCCCCTCCAGGTAGAGGAACAATTAGGGCAGTTACTTAACCATAGTTCTAATGTGTTAGTGGGAAATTTTGGACAGAAGCCCTATTTTCATTTTGATGTGGAGTTAGAACATCATACGAGGGTTGATTTTACCCCCGATCACCGTTGTGATCCCATTCAACTGTATTTACCCTATAGTTTGCCGTTCCCGAATACGGCGGAATTTGCCCAGGATTTAATTACCCAACTGGAGCAATTATTGACGGTGTACGATCGCCATTTTGTGGTGTTATTAATTGATGATGTTCCCCTCAAAAGTAAAGTTGGGGCAACGTTAGCGGGTACTTTTGGTTCTAGGGTCAAAATCGAAACCACGGATATCGGGCGATCGGGGGTGTTAGTGGCTGGTTGGGATTTCTGGACAGACCACCATAGTCAATTTCCCATTCCCCAATTATTAGTAATCTCCACTCTACCCTTACCCTCCTTAGAACATCCCCTCGTGGCCTTGAGGGTGGAGCACCATAAACGACGTAAGGAAAATTGGTTTAAAGTTTATCTTTTACCGGCGGCCTTAAGACGGATGCAACAAGCGATCGCGCCGGTTAGACAACACCAGGGCACGATCGCCCTCCTAGATACAAGGGTAAATGCTCGCAGCTACGGGCCAGAAGTACTTCAATCCTTAGAGCCTTATACCCGTATTAGTAAAATCCATAGCTTGGATTTGTGGGGAAACTGAATCCTATAATCCCATAGTTGTTATTCTGGCAGGTCTTAACGTTTCTGATGATGGCTAGATAACTACAGGACAAAAATCTTAAACCCTTGCCACATAAGTACTCTGGTGAAGTCGGTTGTGATCTTTCCCGCGTAAAGCTCCCAGACCTATGTTGCATTTTGGTGCAACTTTGTCCTAGTAGTTAGGATGGCTAGATAAAACTAAAACGGGACAATATTTAAGAACGTGTTTGAAAAGTATCAAATATTGTGGAGTCGCCCCTAAATCCCCCAATTTGGCGAACTTTATTGCCTAAAATTTAGGTAATTTCCCCCAGACTGGGGAGCAAGGGGGGCTTTTCAAACCCATTCTAAGGTTTACAGTCAATATTTGTTGAACAGGGTGAGTCCTGCTCCTATCGTCAATTTAATTTAGGGTAGTCCTATGCAAGTAAGGATCAAGAAGATCAAACCCCTTGGTAATCAATTATCCTGGGCCTAAATATCCTTACAGCTTTCGCACTACCTAATTTAGTATGGGATGGTTGTTCCTTGCTAAAGAATGCTTTTAGCTCTATTTATTTCCCATAATTATTCAAAAAGACTATATTAATTCCGGTAGTCCTATACAAGTAAGGATCATGACGGTTGAACTGCTTGATAAGCAATTACCTTAGTTCTAAATATCCTTACAGCTTTCGCACTACCTTAATTTCAACTGAAGGTTTCAGCCTTTAACCGTTGTGGCCATGGTTAAATCCACCATACCCCAAGCCTGGAAAAAAGCATCGAATAATTCATCGGTGGCAGCTTCTAGATCGCCATCTTCAGGAATAATTCCCCCAGCGATTTCATTGCCATTATTACTTTTATAGATTAAACGTAATCGATCGTTTTTTTCTTTTTGGATACAGAGGCGACCCTGGGATAGGGCTTGGCCGGAGCGACTATAAATAGTGCAGGTCATAGAGGGAGAAAAGCTAATCTTATTAACACTGGGCCCATAATTAATGGCATGGCCAATAGATTACCCTAGGTTGGGCGAAGGGAAAATACTCCTTTCGGTTTTGGGGTTAAAGGCTTAAAGGCGATCGCGTCAAAATTTAGTGAATTTACTAAATATCTGGTCTTCATCCCCAACATTGAAATTCAAGCGCGATGCTCCAAACCGATGGCATCCGTGATGGAATCGAAACCCAAGGCCGAGACCTTATTAACTAACCCCTGATTAATTTCCCGAATTAACCATGGCCCCTGATAAATCCAACCGGTATAAATTTGTAAAAGGCTTGCTCCGGCCGTGATTTTTTGCCAAGCATCTTCCACACTAAATATGCCTCCCACCCCCACAATGGGTAACTGACCTTGGGTATGGCGATAAATTAAACGAATTACTTCCGTCGATCGCTGGTTCACGGGCTGGCCACTGATACCACCGGCCTCTTCTGTGATGGGGTTACCCGTTTCGGGCAAAATTTCGGTAGTTAAACCTTCCCGCTTAATGGTGGTATTGGTGGCAATGACCCCCGATAACCCTTCTTTCATCGCTAAATCCACGATCGCGAGGATATCCTCATCCGTCAGATCCGGTGCAATTTTTAATAACAGGGGTTTATTTGCCCCATTGACTTGAGTCAAGCCTTGGATAATGGGGGTTAAGCTCTCTAATGCCTGAAGCGATCGGAGGCCCGGAGTATTTGGGGAACTAACATTAATAACAAAATAATCAGCCCACGGTTGCAATAACTTAAAACTGCCCACATAGTCCGCCGCTGCTTCCTCTAGGGGGGTAACCTTGGACTTACAAAGATTAATCCCGATGGGAATGGGCCGGGGTTGATGCTGCCAGGTGGATTTTAAGGTATCTGCCATGGCTGTGGCCCCCAAGTTATTCGCCCCCATGCGGTTAAGGGCGGCGCGATCATCCGGCAAACGAAACATCCGAGGTAAAGGGTTACCCGTTTGGGCATGGAGGGTGGTGGCACCTAATTCCGCCAACCCAAAACCCAAATAAGACCACATCCCCGCCGCCAAACCATCCTTATCAAAACCCGCCGCCAAACCCATCGGATTAGGAAACGTTAACCCCCAAAGCTCTTGAGTTAAACTGCCATGGCTAAAACAAAAATTGTCCGTGAGTTGGCGGGTAAGGGTTTTACCCCACCATCTGTTTTGAGCCTGAAACACAGCCCTTAAGCTATCTATTAATTGTTTGTGGGACTTTTCGGGGTTATCCTTAATTGAGCAAAAGCTAAAGGGTATAGAGGTTTTAATGGCTGAAATAACTTAGGCATCGGTTAAACTCAAAGGAACTTTACAAAAGATTTAAGTAAATTAAATAAAAAAGCGTATTAATTTACCTAAAATATTGATCAACTTTGATCCTAGAGTAATAGGTGTATCAATGATGAAAAGGGCAATATTTCTCTGAGCGTATCCCTTACTCCCCTTACCTATGCAATTTAACGTCCTTAAAACCCTAGAGACTCTGCTAACTATTGGTGCAGTTGCTACCGCAACATCGGCTCTATTTCTAAAAAAACCGGATGTTAAAATTGTTGCGCCCGTTACAGCCTTAGCCCTATTAGCTAATCGTGCCAATCGTTGGCAGCTAGAGCAAGATACCATCAAGGTAAGTGATAATATTCAACAGGTTTTAGGGGATATTGAAGCCGTTGAAGCGATCGTCAATAACCTACCTCAACAGATCATTGATTATTATACCGATCGCCTAGTACCGGTGGTGAGTACCCTGCAATCCCAACACCGCATTAGTCAAGATTCCATCACTAGTATTAAAGAAACCATCCAGGAATATGAATCCTTAAAAAATGAATTAGATGAATTACGCGCCGCCTTCCATAATCGGGGGGAAGTAGAAGATATTGAACAGATCACCGAAGTGCTCGAAAATTTTAAGGTCAAACTAGAAGAAAAAACCTCCCTCACCGACTTTCAAGCGGGGATCCAGGAATTAGCTAGCACCGACGATCTGACTAAGCTCCAGACCCAACTGGATAGTTTGAGCCAAGAATTTAAAGCCACTGATCATGACCTGGAAATTAGTAAATTGGCAGAACAGTTCCAGCTTTTAGATTCACAACTTAAAGTTAATTATGTCACTAGCAATCACCTGGCCGATGCCTTAGAAGAACTCGATCGCTCCGCCGCCATTAATGAACTCAGCCAGGATTTGAATGCCCTTCAGCGTAAAATTGCGATTTCCGGTAACTCTTCCCAGGAAGTCAAGGATTTAAAAAATTCCTTGGAAAAATGTCAAAACCGTCTTAATAGTTTTGTCACCCTCGACGAATTGAAATCCATTGTTGGGGATTTTGTGACCCTGGAGCATATTCAGGAATTTAAAGTTCAACTAAGGAAAATTGCTCAAAATATTAGCAATAAACCCACCGTTGATATGTCCCAAGCCCATATTGATGGTATTCCGGCCCAGGAGCTGAATCAACAAATTAGAACCTTGATCAAAGAAGAGCTAGTCTCAGTAGATCAACCCTTTGAAACGAAACCAGAACTAGAGTTACTGGCTGATATTGAACAACGATTATTTAAAATCGAAACCCAACAAGCTAATGGCATTAACGCCCAAGAAGTAAGAGCTGCCCTAAAAAGTCTAAGCATTGCCACTTCTAAGGCTTTACAAAAGCTACAAAAAAGGATCGATCAAGTTAGACAACAACTGCCCATGGTGGAACAAATATCGGCCCTTGCCCAGATAGAGCCGGCCACGATGACCGCAGAGCTCGCTAACTTTGTTGCAACTTCTGGTTCTGGGTTACAGGTGAATCCTCAGTTGTCTGAACTTGCTTCCGTGGAGTCGGAGGTGGGATATTTACGGGAAGAAGTGGATCGTCTCAATGAGCGATTTGAAACACGACCAGAAAAAGTAGAAATTGAAAACATTAAAGAGACCCTCGCGAAAATCGGTAGCAGTGAAACCATCGATCGCTTTAAAAATCAATTCAGTAGCTTTTTTAATTGGAAGCTAGGTCAAGACACCAAGGATATTGTGAGTTATGAAGATGGAGCCAACGGCCAGGGCTATAAATTTCCCCCCATGGAACAGACTCTTTTAATTAATTATCAAGAAAGTTCCAAAGTATTAGATGAAGCCCTGGGTGCTTTGCCGAAAACCTTGATTATTAGCTCCCCTTTTATTAGTAAACAATTTGTGTATGAATTTGGGGTTCAGGAAAAATTAATCCACATTCTCAAAAGTGATCCCCATAGTCGGATTCAAATTACCTATGGTGATCCTCGCCACGTCAAAACCCTACGGCAACGGGGTAAACCGGTCACGATCGAGAGTTTATTAAAAGAAGCGCGATCGGGCCAACTAGAATATAAAAATAATTTGGAATGGAAGTATGATGGCGCGGCTATTCTCACGGAGCTAGCCTACGATTACCCTGAGCAAGTGGATGTTAATTTAATCGGTACCCCCTTTAAATTTCTGATCTGTGATTACCGTTTTGCCATGATTTGTAACCACAGCTTCCTAATGCCCTGTCCGACCTATCATAGTGATGCGGTGATGGGGGTTAAAACCACTGATAAAAATTTAATTACCATCTTAATCAGGATTTTGAAAGTCTAAGGAATAACGACAAGGCTAAACAGTTAATTCGCTTCAAAGATATAGATTTATCCAATTAACTTAAGTTCTTAACTAGCGGTTTAACCGTCATGATTTGATGGATAGTCCCATCTTCTAACCCTTGTGGTAAGCAGTTTTCCTTAGAGGGGGACAAACTACTTCTATCGTTTATATAACAACGGTTTCAGCGATTATAGTCTTTTTAAATAATTAGGGGAAACAAATAGATCTGAAAACATTCCATTGAGAGGAACAGCCACCCCATACTAAATTAAATTGACTATAAATTCTCGGAATAATAAAACGGCTTTTTCTACATAATGACTTCCGTATGAATGGCAAAATCCTTGGAAAGGCTTATTTTTCGTTAGTCAAATATAGTCTTTTTGAATGATTACGGGAAATAAATAGGGCTGAAAGTATTTTACAGCAAGAAATAAGCATCCCATTCTAAATTAAATTGACTATAATTGTGAGGACAATATCCCATCTTCATTCTCAACACA
>JAAUPO010000362.1 GCA_012033095.1 Synechococcaceae cyanobacterium RL_1_2
AAAACGTAAACCAGCATCAAAATTAATTCACAAAGGAAAAATCAACCTTTTCCCAGAATTTTGTAATTGAGGGTCAAATCATTCTGCCCATAAATGCATCTAATTAGTTTGTGGTGCGAAACCCCAAAAAGGTTAATTGGTAAAGGAAGCAACCACTTTGTCCCCTTGTAAGGGCAAAAGCTTAACTCGATCAATCTATTACAATCTATAAAAATCGAATGGTTTAGCCCCGTCATCCTAAGGACGATGGATCACAACAAAATTTAGTAGTGTTAAAGCAGTAAGGATATTTAGACCTAGGATAATTGATTTTCCAATGGTTTAAATGAATCTTAACTGTATTGGGACAACCAAAAATTTACAGCGTGATGACAGAGCTATTAC
The DNA here is from genome assembly GCA_012033095.1 of Synechococcaceae cyanobacterium RL_1_2. GTDB lineage: Bacteria > Cyanobacteriota > Cyanobacteriia > Cyanobacteriales > JAAUPO01 > JAAUPO01. The sequence continues at coordinate 385 of JAAUPO010000362.1, forward strand.
AAATCAATTTTAGTAAGAGTCCCTTCTAAATATTGCTTCTGGCAAAGATGGCGTTGTAACTTGCCGCTAGAAGTTTTAGAGATGGTAGCCGGTTTTAGTAAGACGATATCCATGGGTTGCAGATCGTGTTGTTCCATGATCGATCGCTTAATTTTCCGTAAAAGAGGACGATGATCGAGGGTTTTGCGTTGTTGCCAATAGCTGCGATCGACCTCCGCAATTACCACCAAGGCCTCTTTCCCATCGTGCTTAACAGAAAAAGCAGCACAACAACTAGGTCTTACCTCTTCGCTGTGTTGTTCCACTGTCCATTCAATATCCTGGGGATAATAATTAGCTCCATTGACAATAATTACATCCTTAATTCGACCGGTAATGTAAATTTCCTCTTCGAGCATCGCCCCCAAATCACCGGTACGGAGAAATACTTGATCCGGATACTGGGGTAAATAGGCATGGAACGTTTGTTTGGTTGCATCCTGATTACCCCAATAACCATGGGCAATGCTATCCCCAGAAATCCAAATTTCCCCCACCTGGCCATCATGACAAATTTCTAAAGACTCAGGATTGACGATCACGACGGTTTGTTTGCGATAAGGCTCACCACAACTAACAATGGTGCGGCTTTGGGGATGATCAGGGGCTACTTCTTGTAAGGCATGTTGCAACAAAGCTTCACTGTCGATGGTTTTCGTTACCATGGGTTTATCCCGACGGCCACCGGATACCATCAAAGTAGCTTCCGCCATGCCATAACAGGCATAGAAAGCTTTGGAATTAAAGCCACAGGGGGTAAATTTTTCGGCAAACTGGGCAAAGGTATCATGGTTAATTGGTTCAGCACCAGTAAACGCCAGTTCCCAACAGCTTAAATCAAGGTGACTAATTTGTTCTGGTTTAATTTTTTGAACACAGAAATCATAGGCAAAATTAGGGCCCCCCGTGACATTCACCCGATATTTATTGATCGCTTCTAACCAGCGTAGGGGTTTTTGCAAAAATAATAGGGGGGACATCAAAATAATTTCAAAACCACTGTAGATCGCCGTTAAAACCCCACCGATTAGACCCATGTCGTGGTACATGGGTAACCAACTCATCCCTACTTGGTTCGATCGCTGCTCAAAGGATTCGTGGATAATTTTGAGGTTATGGATAATATTTTTATGGCTAATCATCACCCCTTTAGGGGCAGAGGTGGAACCAGAGGTATATTGTAAAAAAGCAATTTCGTTATGGTTAACGACCGGCAAAGTTATGTTTTTATTGGGAAAGGTCGCTAATTTATCCGTCGCCACCCATTGCAGTTGATCCAACATGGGATTATTGGTGATCGTACGGCTGAGGGTACTAAGCACTGTCCCTTCGGTGAGGGCCACCGTTGCTTGGGAGGAGGCAATAATGGATTCAATCCGGCTGAGGGAACGGTTAGGACGGGGGGGATAAACCGGTACCGCAATCACCCCAGCATACAGACAGGCAAAAAATGCCACGATATAATCTAGGCTGGATGGATAGACCAGCAGTACGCGATCGCAGGTTTACAGATGGTTAATAGATGGGCTGCTAGGGCTTGAGCTTTTTCCGCTAAAGCTTTGTAGGTAATAGATTCAGTGCTATCTTCCCCATCTAGCAAAAAAGTGTAAGCATTTTTGTGCCCTTGCTTAGCGGCCCGCTGTTGCAACACATCTAAAAGAGTTTCAGTTTGAGTCAAGCTAAACTTTTCCGTGTAAACCATGAACTTAAAATTTAAAGTAATTAAAACTTATAAAGGTGACGAAGGACTAGGGAAGGGGAGGAAAAACTTATTAACTGGGAGCTTTTGCCTTAATTTGGTCTTGCCAGAGATTAACTAAGTTTTTTACAGTGGTGTCCCAATGATACCGATCCATTCCCTGGACTCCTTTTGCCCCTAGGTCACTTCTCAAGACTGGATCTCTAACTAAATGGAGTAATTTTTCTTGAAAATCCTCCACATGTTGCGGTTCATATAATAGGCCATTCACTCCATGATCAATATTTTCCACCACTCCCCCGGCTTTAGGGGCTAACACCGTAATGCCACTGGCAAAGGCTTCTAAAATCGTTAGGCCTCTGGTTTCCTTTTCAGAGGTGGTGACATGAATGTCACTGTTGGCGTAGAGGGATGGCATTAACTCTGGAGTAATGCGACCTAGACAATGGACGGAATTACAATAGGTCTTTAATTTGGTCTCGATCATTGTTTTTAACTCCCCATCCCCTACCACAATCAATGCCAATTGATTTAAATCAAATTTCTCTGATAAATTCGCTAATGCTTTGATGGTAAAATCCCAACCTTTATCTGGGGTTAAGCGGCCAACAAAAATTAGTTTCACTTTATCCCCTAGGTTCAGGTTAAATTGTTCTTGCCAAAACTGGGGTTGTTTGAGGTTGGGAGTATAGCGATCGTGGTCAAAGCCTAGTAAATTAGCATACTTAGTATTTTTAATCCCTAGATCGATCAATTCCTGATGGGTAATTTTACTCGATACTAAGGTGAAATCATAGGAGTTATAAACCTTTAGCACCATGGTTTTGAACATCCACTTACAGAGGTTTAGTAAGGGAGTCGGTAGGGGTAAAAAATCCTCTGCATACTGTAAAAAATTCGTCCGAAAAAAGCCAAAACAAGGAATATTGTGCTGTCGGGCGAATTTAACCCCCGGTACTTTTAAAAAGCCCATGAACAAACGCTCTGGTTCATCCACATGGATCACATCCGGTTGGAAGGTCTCTAATTCTGTAATTAGTTCTCGGTAGGACTGAAACCCAACGTTACGCTCAAACTCGACAAAAAAAGGGGTACTAGGTAAATTACAGACCCGAACACCCGGCAAAATTTGACCAGTATATTCTTGCCATTGGGGATAAAGTTCCGCCAAGCTACTGTAGTCGGGGCAGAACAACAGGACTTCATGGCCCCATTCACTTAACTTTTTAACCCTTGCTAACCCACTTACGGTTACCCCATCAATAACGGGCAAAAATCCAGAAGCAATAATCGCAATCTTCATGGTTTTAACTCCCTAGGAAAAGGGGATGGCCCAGAAAGTTGAGTAGCCATTGATTATTTTCACTAGTTAAGTCGCTCTCCCTAAAACAATGAATTAGGTCATTGAGATTTATTAATTTTTCTAAACTTAGCTTAAATTATCATCTCCTTTGCTCCCAATTAGTTTACGTATGACAATTTTTTGAGCTTCACGATCGCGACCAAACTGGGGATATCTCGATCGCCCAGGGTCAAAAGTTTGATCCCCAAAGCCTATTTACCCGGAGCAATGGCCTAAATCCCTAGGGCTACGGAAATATCGCGATCGATCCCCAAGAGGCTGTTTATAAAGTCAATTGAATTTGCATTTTTGCTAAATCCCCAAATTGAGGGGGAGTTTTAATTGATTTTTCAGGATCTTTCTCCCCCAGCATTGGAGGCAAGGGGGCTTG
>JAAUPO010000363.1 GCA_012033095.1 Synechococcaceae cyanobacterium RL_1_2
TGCTGATATGAGGTTGGCATCTAATAAATTACATAACGTTAAGTCCGCATTGGTTAAATCCGCTCCCTTGAGGGTAGAACCATGGAGATTAGCATTGTGTAGGTTGGCATAGGTCATGATAGCCTGATTGAGGTTGGCTCCGTTGAGTTTAGCCCCCTCTAAGTTGGCTTTCTTGAGACAGGCCCGATTTAGAAAGGCAAAGGTAAGAACAGCCCCATGAAGATCGGCTTTTTCCAAAAAATACCAATCAGATCCGCTCCCATGAGGTTAACGGCTCCGAGATTTGCTCCTGAAAACTCTACCTCACCATGACTGTAGCGATCGATCAATTCTTTGACATCCATAGTGCCATTGAGGTCGGGAATTGTATGGTTTTTATTTATAAAACGGACTTAGAGTTTTAATGATAACACTAGCAGCCTGGAGATGTTCCTCCGGGTCTAATAGGCCCTCTGCCACGGGAATAATGGTGGTCTGTAACTGTTTAAGTTCGGCATAGTTATCATATAGGGCCTTAATTAATTGATCTAGGTCACAGGCCCTCAGGGAGGCCCCAAATCTTGCTCTGTCCAATCAAAGGGGTGATTGACTAGGGAAAATAGTAGAATTTTTGCCCTGAGAGGATTGGCATACCTCATAATCCCTAATCTGACTTGGAACGAATCAATGGGTGGTCTGGGGGGAAGGACATCAACTACTTCCTGAATATGACTTTTTTTCGGGCCATTGAGTTGGGCAAACACATCATGTTCAATTTGTCCTAAGAATTCAGCATCCACCACCACACCATTGTCCATGGTTATGGATTGGGAATAGTCATAGACAGTTTCTTTGGCTAATTTTAGTTGCTTTTGTTTTTCTTTTTCCGTTGAAGCACTAGGAATAGTGGTATCCCTCGACTTATTAATAAAATCAGAATCTTTGGCCCTGGAGTTATTCAGTCGGTTAGGAGGGGGTGGGGTTAAGGGTTGGAGAATGCCGGTGGATTGTTCTGCTTCTCGGTAAATAAGGGCAAACTCCTTGAGAATTACCCGGGCTACTTTGGCATATAGCGGTCGCCGGTTTAAACTTTTTACAATGGTAAATAAAGCAACTTCTAGTTGATTGAGGGTGAGATATTCTTTTTTTATCTCCTGTAATAATTCCCCTAGGCTATTCTCTTGCATGAGTTTGATATTGCTGGGCCAACGTTTTCTGGCGACACAATAAATAAGTTTGCCAATGCGGCCATGCTCCTGATGGGTATTGAGATTGTGGGAAGCTAATTGCACCGCTTCTTCTAAAATTGGAGTTGCCGTTTTGCCCTCCAATGGGACAAACACCACCTGGGTTGATTCCTCTGAATCATTATAAAGTTCGGATAAATTGGCAATAATAATATTGGCTATTTCGGAATAGAGGTGGCGGCGGTTTAAATTTTTTACGGCACTATTCATCGTATCCCTTAACCGATCTAGGGATTGGTTTTTTGTCTTTAAACTTTCAATTAAGGGAGTAAGCTGGATTGTGTTTAAGGCATCGGGATCATTTTCCCAACGACATTGACAAGTGTAAATAATTAATTTCTTAATTCGTACACTTTCCCTATGGTTAATAAGCTTGTGAGTTATATCGTTAATCGTGGTTGATGGAGCCATAGAAACCAAATAACTGATAGGGAATAGGGGTTAGGTTACGATCGATAACTTTAAATTAAAATCTAAGAAGACAAGGTTATTTCTTGTAACAGATTATTGCTTAACTAGAAATCGAAATAGACAGTTTCTTATTATAGAGTTTAGTTCTCAGGGTCTTCTATCAACAAAACAGAAAGGAAATTAATGATTAGAATGAGGACTTCAGCATATGAAGGCTATAGCTACTGCGATCGTCATTGCCATCTCAATACCGTTTTATCCCAATGTATCATCTAGTCCCGTTATGGCGGTAGTGACTTCTGATACGGTTCCTCGCCCTACCCTATCGATTAATAGTCAGGGTACATTAGTGGAGGAATTACATGCTACCCTTCAACTCCTAGGGTATTATTCCGGGCCAATTACAAATGTTTACGATCAAAATACCTTTAGTGCGGTGGCTTTATTTCAAAAAGCAGCAGGAATAAAGGAAACGGGGGTCATGGACAATACGACATGGAATGTTTTATTACCCACCAGTCCTCCCTCTGGTACGGTAGTTACTCCTGCCGCCACAGCTAGTCCCGCTCCTGCGGCCACGGCGAATAATACTGCGAATGTTCTCAAAGAAGGGGATAAGGGCGATAAAGTCAGACTTTTGCAATTAGAGCTGATCCGTTTAGGTTTTTTATCCACAGAACAGGCCGATGGCCAATTTGGCCCCACAACCAAAGGAGCGGTATTGAGAGCTCAAGCTAGGTATGGCTTAACTACCGATGGTGTTGTGGGCCCCCAAACCTGGGCAGCTTTGAAAAGGAATTAAAAACTTTAAGAACGTGTTTGAAAGTATCAAATGTTGTTGAGTTGCCCCCTTAAATCCCCCAATTTGGGGGACTTCATTGGTTAAAATAATCTAGGTGATTTTCCCCAGCATGGGGGGCAAGGGTGGCTTCTCAAACATCCTCTAAGGGTTTTAACCAACTACTAGGACAAAAGTTGCACCAAAAAACTGTAAATAGGTCTGGGAGCTTTACGCGGTAAAGATTACAACCGATTTCGCTAGAGTGCTTATGTGGCAAGGGTTTAAGGTTTTTGTCCTGTAGTTAGGGGTTTTAACTCCAATTCAAAATTGCGCTCTTCGTAAATTCATAAATTGATAAATCTACGAATTTACAAATTTACAAATTTACAAATTTATGAATTTAAGGCGTGAATATCCCATTCCATCTCCCCTAAACAGGGGGAATAATTTTCCTTGGGTTTTAACGGGGATATTTGCGAAAAAGTAAGCATAGTTACTTTCAACCCCATAATTTAATGTAAATTATTATTCATAGTATTCATAGAACCTAAGCTCTTTCCTTGTTTTGACTTTCACCATGGCTTTTCTCAAACAGTTTGTAGTAAATCTCGGCGATCGCAAATACATGGAAAGAGGCATTAAAGTTACTTTAGTAGTTGGTTCGATGCTTTTCATCATTAACCATGGTTCCGCCCTAGCCCAGGGCCAAATGACAAAAGAACGATGGTTGTCAGCGATGTTGACCTATGGAGTTCCCTATTGTGTGAGTATCCATGGTCAAACGATGGGACAACAGAAAAAGTTACATCATCAAGTAAGGGAAGAGTTAGAGCGTCAAACCCGCCAAGGGACAACCTATAGCAACGCCAATCAGCGTTAACAGCTTAATCATCAATTACGCCATGAAGTAAAATGCCCTACCTATACCACGGTTTTTGGTTCCATGAACAATTGAATGGTGATGACTGAGTAAGGCTTGGCGTAAATGTACAATCTATTTTCCAAGCCTTGAGTAACTTGAGCAAGAGGTAAAAAGTAATAGGAATTGAATAAAATCTAAAACTTAAATATTTAGGACTTACGCACAAGCCTAAATCCCCGAAAGCTTGGGGACTTGCCTGAACGATTGTCCCCCAACATCATGGTTCCCAGGACAGAATCGAAATTTTTGATTTTTGCGTAAGTCCTAATATTGATGGAATGCCCACCCTCGAAGGATGTCCTACAAAATTATCCCTTATTTAAATGGTAGACCTATACAGGGAAGGATCATCAAGCTTACATCGATTGATAAACAATTATCCCAGGTCTAAATATCCTTACCCCTTTAGGATCGTGAATTAAATAACTTAGAAGTCTGTAGAGTATCCTTAGCAAGGGAGCGTAACCCATCGATATTTAATGTTTTAGATGTTATTAAATTCTTATTCCTTAG
>JAAUPO010000024.1 GCA_012033095.1 Synechococcaceae cyanobacterium RL_1_2
CGCAAATACTGCCTATATTTTTTCCATCAATTCCTAGAGGATGCATCAAAAGCCACCTCACCTCCAACTTGGGGGTGAACAACTTAAAAATTTCCAAAAATCAAGGAATGTAGGAGGAAAATTGACAACTTTAGGACTTACGCAAAAGCCCCCGGGACTGGATTGTTAAAGGAGGATACAGCCTGGAAAGCATTGTTAAACAAGCATTGAACCGATTTTTGATAACAGTAGCGGCAAAACCCTATCTGAGCAAGCTTTTGAAGGATATATCCTCCCCTTAGAAACCATTACCGAAGAAAGTCTCTGAAGATTTTAAGGAAAACATGCCCATTTTCTTTGATGACTTTCTGTCTCAGTGGAACTATACTGCCATCCCACAAACAACCAGATTTTGATACTTGATTAAATCCTCATTCTTAATTCTTAAATGTATTAACTTTAAACTTAAAATTAATACAATACTTTGCAGTCTGGTATGGATCAGGCTATTTCTAGAAAGGATTGATCAAACCAAGTAAACCATTTGATTGACCATCCCAAGCCATCTAGGAAGATACTTTAAGTTACGTTGTCAAACTGGTCATTATCAATTGTTAATCTATGCTAGCTAAACGAATTTTGCCTTGCCTCGATGTCAAAGCAGGCCGAGTAGTAAAAGGAATTAATTTTGTGGAGTTAAAGGATGCTGGGGATCCGGTGGAGCTGGCACGGGTCTATAACGAGGCGGGGGCCGATGAGTTGGTTTTTTTGGATATTACCGCCACCCATGAGGATCGGGGGATTATTTTTGATGTGGTTTATCGTACCGCCGATGAAGTGTTTATCCCTCTGACAGTGGGGGGGGCATTAATGATTTGGCCCAAATTAAAAGTTATTGCGGGCTGGGGCTGACAAAGTAAGTATTAATTCTTCAGCGGTTAAAAATCCCGATTTTATTAGTGAAGCTAGCGATCGCTTTGGCCGTCAATGTATTGTGGTGGCCATTGATGCCCGTCGCCATGGGGATAGTTGGCAAGTGTATGTGAAAGGGGGAAGGGAAAACACTGGCATTGACGCGATCGCATGGGCCCAAGAAATGGAGCGACGGGGAGCGGGGGAATTATTAATCACGAGTATGGACGCAGACGGAACCCAAGCTGGTTACGATTTGACCTTAACTAAAACCATCAGCGATCGGGTCAAAATTCCCGTCATTGCCTCCGGTGGTGCTGGTAATACCCAACACATTTATGAAGCGGTAACAACAGGGGGAGCAGAAGCCGCCCTTTTAGCTTCGTTACTCCATTACGGTCAACTCTCGATCGCTGAAATCAAAACCTACCTCAAAGAGCGCAATATTCCCATGCGGTAAGCTTTATATTTACTTAAGATTTGTGACGGCATTCCCCAACAAGATGGATTAATATATAGATATATTTACATTTTGTAATAAATGATCGTCCCAATTCTCATTTTCGATATGGCCCTAGTGGCCTGGTCTATGCATCTAATGCAAAAAGCAGTGGAAGATCAAGAATTTTCCCTCATGCTCGCTGGATTTCTAGTAGTAGCGGCTGCTGGAGCAATGTTAGTGGCTTACTTCATGATGGGCCCTTGCATCACTTACTTCACGGGCCAAGGTTTTAGTTAAATATTAGGAATTAGCTTATCAATTATTCATTGATATTGACAAAAATACATTCCCTCATCGATAATCATTGTTACCGAATTAACGGGGCTATAACTCAGTTGGTAGAGTGCCACAATGGCATTGTGGAAGTCAGCGGTTCGAGTCCGCTTAGCTCCATTTTAATAAAGACTTGATGAAAAGTTTATGTATTGGGCTTTTCAGGTACAAACTTCAAAGAATTGTACTGGTTTGTATTCTTAATAAGGGGGCCTAAATAGGGCTTTAATCGATATTTTTAGTGGGACTTAAGCACCAAAGTGTGATCAACTGGAGCAATACCAAATCCCCCTAGTAGGATCAGAAAATTGTTGAAGCCATTAATATCAGCAACAATTGAGATCAAGATTATTATCCCATACTAAACAAAACGGTTTTGGTATTAACGTAAGTTGCTATTAACCTCAGTTCGGGTTAAGGGCTGTTTTCAAGGAAAAGATCCCTTAACCCGAAGCATTATCGTTGAGTGTCAAGACAACTAAGCAACGGCAAAATGGGAGTTTTGGTCTATCCCGAACTCAGGTTAGTTACTCTTGTTAAATTTATTTTGGGTTAAAAATCGAAGCTTTTTCATGGAAAAAGTCACCTATTTTGTAGTTTTTTGGACGTAAAAAGCTCAATTTTTTATAACTAGCAACTTGGGTGATTAGTGGTTTATAGTCAATTTTATTTAGTATGGGATAGTTATTTCTTGCTATGGAATGCTTTTAGTTGTATTTATTTCCCGTAATTACTCAAAAAGACTATATGTGGGATGCCTTCAGGAAATTATTCTTGTTCAAGTATTTGAGGTTAGGACAAGTGATCCCAGCCCAAGAACCGATGGTGGGCCAAACCTACATGATTAGATGCCCATAGGAGTCTGGGATAGTTGAGTTTTAACAATGACAGTACTTACGATCAAAAATTTCGATTCTGGTCCTGGGAATCCGAGGATGTTTGGGGACAATCGTTCAAATCATTCAAGCAAGTCCTTCGAAGTTTGGGGATTTAGGGCTTGTGCGTAAGTACTAAATGATTGTTGTTACAGCGAGGGATCTTGCCTTAAAGGATCATTGCCATTGTTGTAAGCGATCGAGCCAATTTTCCATAAACAAAATAATTTGTTCTCGACTGCGTTCAAAGTTAGCAGCAACAAAAATAATGGTAATGCCTAACATTAATCCCATCACCCATTTCAAGAAGGCATAGTCTAAAAACACAATCAATAATTGATAGGATGCTGCCAGGATAAAGGTGGTGGTACCTACAAATAATAGGGCCCTAATTTGTAAGCCTAAGCCAACGAGGGTCGCGATTAAGCCGATCGCAATGGGGACAATGCCACCATAATCCTGTTCAAAGAGTAGGGCCGGTACACAGATAATTACCATCGCGATCGTCCGTAAATTATGGCGGGTGGATCGTTGCTGGGATTGGGTAAATGCCGTATCGAATTGGGCAATATAGAGTAACGATAACCCCAACACCGAGCTATAAAACACTGGGGATACCAACCCCTGGGCTCCCCACCAATTAAACAAAGCCCAATCAACAAAGCCTACGCTGAGATAGCTCCAGCGGATATTTTGTTGAGTGTAGGCTAGGCGGCCATAGTATAGGGCCACCGCAAACAGACTGAGATAGGACGTTTCCGCCGTCCCAGTGAGTATGCTGAGGGCCGGAATCGCGATCGCGGTACGATGCCAAGGATCTACCCGCCAGCCCCAACTTTGCCAGGGTAATTGATAGATAAAGAGAGCTACGCCACACACAATCACTACTCGCCAGGGATCTAATAGCCCCAAATTATTCCAAATCAGTCGGCCATAAAGTACGGTGCCAGCCAATTCCACCAAGCCAATGTACACCCACCAATCGTTACCATAATTCCCGTCGGAGTCCATGGAGCGAGCTTGGATAATGGCGTATAGCCCCAAACAAGCACTGACAGCCACCGCGATCGCTTTTAGTAAAAAGCTACTATCCCCAGGGCCAAAATAATTAGCCACCATCCCACCGCGAAGAGCTTAATTAAACTTCCGATCGCCCAATGGAGGTGGGCCACTAATAATAAATTAGGGATAGCAATGGCCAGGAACCTTGGTTGTTGTTGGCGTTGACAGTACCAAACGATCCCTCGGTAGAGAAGGGCGATGACCGCTGCCACTAAACTAAAAATGGTCAGGGCATCCACTGGGTTCCCACCGGAACTTTGCAGCATTTCGTACACAACGCGATCGTAGATCCCGATGGTAATTAGGGCTAAACCACTGTAATTAATCAGGGAATGGTTTCGTCTTCGTTTGGGGGTAGGCCAAAAATAATCAGATTCTACCGCAATCCAAATTAAACCTGCCCCCATCGTAACGAAGCCAGTATAGCTATTGAAATAAGGGATACGCCAGAGCAGGGCCATTAGACCGTAGGCGATCGTGATCCCCCGCCAGCTTTTAGTGTGGTAGAGGTTAAGCTGGGGCCAAGGTATAAAACGGGCGATTAAAACCATCCCGACCCCAAGGAGTAAATTCCCCTGGGCCACCATAAACAAGGAATAAGGCCCCAGGGCAATTATGGTGGTGAGGGCAAACTCCACCAACCAGCCACCACCATAGAGCACTGAGGAGGATTTGGTGTGGCGATAGGAATAAATGAGACTAACTCCGAGGATGGGGGTAGCGATCAAACTATCTAGGTTCGCCATTGAGGGATCTAGGATCAATGCACCATAATTAATGGCCAGGGCGGTAAAACTGAGGAAGGTTAAACCCAAGGCCCACAGGTTAGCAGCGTTGGCGTAGAGTTTGAGGATGGGGGGGCGTGATGCTGAAGGCCCACTGGGTGGCCGCTTCGCCCAATGGTGAAACAGATGCAGTCCTAAAATTAAGATGGCGGTGGGTACATACCAGGCCGTTATCCCGTCCACATATTGGGTAAGGACTGTTACGATTAACGCCAGGGCAAACCCGATATGCAACAGCGCAGTGGGAACTTGGCGGCTATATCGGGTTATGGGAATCATTAACCCCATGGCTACAATCCAACCGATCAGGGCACTGGGCAAAGAATGCACAGTCAATACTTGGGCTGCAATTAAGATCCCAGCAGCGTAATGGGCCACGTTTTTGCGGCGGCGTTGGGTTTGATGTTGGGCAACGTAGGTTAAAGCGATCGGGATCATTAACCAAGCGCAACCCCATAGAACGGAACGCTCAGTAAAACCATAGTCAAAATAGAGAATCAAAAAGACGTAATAACTTAGACCAGCGCACAGGTTCCCAAAATACCAACAACTACGTTGCCACAGGTCTTTCCCCATCCCATCCCCTAGGAAATTAACTCCGTGGCTATGGACTAACCATTCCCCGATCGCGATCGTGATCAAAATTAAACCCCACTGTAAACCACCATCAAAATCCTGAAGGGGGGTCGGCAGGAACCACTGGAGCAGGGAACCGAGGGTCAGTAAACCGTAGATATGGGTTAATCTCACCCGACCGGGCAGGATGGTTAATCGACGGTGGGTAACATAGCCAAGGGTCAGGGTTGATAGAAGTAGGTTCAGCGATCGCCATGTAGGATTGATCCATCCCAGCAGGGTTAGGCCGATGGCAAAGATTAACGTGAGATTTTCCCCCAGGGCCGCCATTTTTGGTTTGTGGTGGTAGTAGAGCCAACCCGTAATCCAGACCCACAATAACCCATAGGGAAAGAACCCGATCGCGTAAATAGAAGTAGGCATCAGGTGGGAACCACTCACCGCCACCCCTCCATCTAAAATCCCTTGGCTGAGGGTACTGGGGATAAATGTTTTCGCAAGCCAACAGGTGACCAAGCCGATCACAAATAGGGCGGATACATCCCGCAGATCCCGATAGAAACGCACTTTTTGGCTTAAAAACTGCAAGGCGAGGAAGCAAATTAAGACTGATTGCCCCATGAAGGAGGGCTCCGAGAGGGTGATTAACCAGCCTAAGACCATCAACCCCATGCCCAGTTGTTGGCACAGTTGACTATTACTGGATAGGGGTTTAGCCACTCGCTGTTTACTGGCCCACAGGCCCGCCGCCAACGGAACGCGATCGCTCAATTCGTGCCAGATCTGGGGCGTTACGTTCTCAATGAACCATTGTTTGGGTTTAAGGGTATGGTTTAAATCAGTGACTAACCAACCACAGACCCCGATGGCTAAGCCTAATTGGGTGATGGGGATGCGTTCAATGAATATCCCCCGCACCAGCAGCACCACCAGGGCAAAAAAGATTAATCCTTGGCCAATGCTGAGGGGTTAAGCTTTTTAAATAACATCTCCACCGAGGGGCCTCGTCATCCTGGGGGAAAAATCTAATGACGCTAGCGGTACCCACCATGGCGATGTATATGGCCCAAATATTGACCGAGGGGAAATCCCACCCCCCATGGAGCAGACACAACCCGACAAAAGTAATTAGGTAACGGCGGGAGGTTTGGAGCAAAGCCCCATTGGTTTGGCCCTCCATCGCCAACTGTTGTTTGGCCCAACAAATAAAAATTAGGCTACCTGCACCGATCGCTGACATGGCCAAGGACGGCAGCGATCGCCATAGACCAAATTCATCCATGGCCCAAAAATTAATGGGCACTAATAACACAGCAATCGTTTGCAACGTTTGGGCGGTTAGTTTAAGGTCAGGTTTTTTGGCTAGACCAAAATCCCACCCCCCAAAAAACTACGGTGTAAGACCATAACACCCCATATTGCAAAAAAGCAGGAAACCTAGCCCAGTTACTAGCGGCCAGCACCGCCGAAGACATAACGACCAAAAAACACCCCTAAAAATAGTAACCATCGCACACTGAGTTCATCCTTAAGGGATTGGAACAGGGGAGGAAGTTGGGGGGATAGGGGCGGGATGCTAGTTGTGGCTTTTCTCGCTCTAGGAGTTTGCCGAGACTTAGGCCCTGATGATGGGGATGAAGTGGCCACCACCCTTCTGGGGCGATCGCTAATTAAGGATGCAGCTAAATCCTTTGATTGAACTGATTTAACCAGCGGTAAACGGCAGGATAGATAGGTTTGACTGAGGTGAAGAACTTGCTTGTGGTTAATTAATCCTAGCTTTAACCATTGCTCTAAACCAATTAAGAGCTCTGGATTGGTGGGATCAACTTCAAGCTGGAGCCGGATTTTTCATGAAAATCAAAGGTCATAACTATATCTGCCGAGGACGTTCGCGGAGGGAAGCCGATACTCTCTTCTCAAATCCTAGGTAACGATCGCGGCGGCGGATGAATTTGTTAGGAAAATAAAATAATTGTCCTTGCTCAGCTATCGTTTATCGTTGATCGGTTATGGGTCGTCGGGGAAGGTCAAGCAGAAGTGGGTGGGGGTAAATTGAGTTAATCACCGGGGGTGGGCAAGGAGATTAACTTAGAGGCTTTAATGGCGGAAACCTCGCTGCTGTAGCCCTTCCAGAGGTGAACCCCTAGGACGATGTTTAGCCCTAGCATGTAGCCCACTAGGGACAACCACAGGAGATGGTTATAGTGGTAATGGAAAGCGGTAATGGCGAGGGGTAAAAAGCCAATGAAAAAACTGGCTAGGGCCGCGTTCCTGACAATGGCAGTTTCCTTTAGGCCCATAAAAAAGCTTTCTAACATAAACCCAGTGGCGGTTAAGGTCGTAAGGGGAATCAACCATACGCTGTAACGATGGATTTCTAAATTGAGATCCCCATGGTTGGTAAGCAAACCAAACACGAACTCAGGATAAAGGTAAGTGGTAAAACAAAAGAAGCTAGCCACCGGCAATCCAGTCATAAATGCCGTAATTAATATGGGAATGAGGTAATCGCGATCGCCTTTACCTTGAAAATTACCCACTAGGGTTTGGGTGGCCATGCTCACCCCATTGACGGTAAATTGACTTAATAGGGCAATTTGTAAAATTAGGCCATTTTCCGTTAATAGTTGGGTTCCCAGGGAAGCACTGAGGTTGGTAAAAATGGCATAGGCGGAAATCATGCCGAGAAATTTGAAAAATAAATTGCCTTTAAAGATAATGGCTTCCTTGAGGGGTTCCCAGTCAAAAACATACTGCCAGCTGGCTTGGATCGATGGCCAAGGCACTTCCCGCAGCACTACGATTAAGCCAAACAGTAAAGCGACATATTGACTAATGGTGGTGGCCCAACCGGCTCCGGTAGCTCCCCATCCCCATTGATTAATCATCACATAATCTAGGCCGATGTTACCTACACAGGCAATGAAGGAGGAGATAAATAAAGCCCCTACTTTTTCTTTACCTAAAAACCAACCAAACAAAACAAAATTAAATCAGTACCGCTGGGGCTCCCCAAACCCTGGTCAGGAAGTAACGCAAACCCTCTACTTCTACAATCGCGGTGCCGGATAACAAATGAAAACCTAAAGTCGCGATCGGTTGTTGCAGGAGGATAATTAAGACCCCGATCACCAGGGCGATTAGTCCACTGCGGAGGCCTGCTACCATTGTGCCTAGGTCGTCCTGTTGACCGGAGGCTTCGGCCGTCATGACGGTGGTAATATTTCTGAGAATTTTAGAATGCGGTAAAGGTAATCAAAAATAATGCCGCCTAAAATGACCCCTGCTAAATAGTTAAGATCCTGAAGGTGTCCGAGGAAAGCGGTATCAAAGATGCTGGCCAAGGGAGTCATCATGTGGGAGAGGGAACTACCTAAGGCTAATTGATAAAACCGGGGGATAAACTTTCGTTCAGGGAAAAGTTGGATCATTAAAGGTTAAACGTTATTGTTTTGTTTACTAAATCTTAACCAAATTATTAAGTAAAAATAAATGGTGATTTTGCTTGATTTAGTTAAACTCCTTGATGAGCAATGATCCCAGGGGGAAATATCGCCATAGCTAACTCTAATCCCAACCCAATTAATCCTTCCTAGGGCTTAGGGTTAGTGATGAACGCCAGTAATTGCTCTGCTTTGGAGACTTCTGACCATTGCTGCTTTTGTTTGAACAGATCGATCGCTATGTTTAGATCAGCTGCAGCGTTGGCCCCGCGCTCCAGGCGATAATGGGTAATTGCCCGATTAACATAGGTTTCTGGACGGGTTTGATCTAGGGTAATGGCGGTATTGTGATCATTGAGGGCTTGCTCATACTGACCTAAACGATAATAGGCTAAGGCTCGATTGGAATAGGCCCGCCCATTTTTCGGTTCCTTAAGGATTGCGTCTGTATAGTCCGCGATCGCTTGGGTGGGTTGGCCTAAATCATCGTAGGCATTACCTCGATTAATGTGGAGTTCGGCGGTGGGGGAGGTGGTTTGAAAACTAAAATTATAGTCCTCGATCGCGGCGACGTAATTTTGTAATTTGTAATTCACATTACCGCGATGAAAGCGAAAATTACCGTTGCCTGGTTCTAAATTTAGGGCTTGGTTACAATCTTGAAGGGCTTGATTATAGGCTTCAATTTGGTAATTGCCATAACACCGATTACCGTAGGCATAAGCATAATTAGGATCTAATGTTAACGTGCGAGCATAGTCCGCGATCGCTTCTGGTATTTGGCCTAACAGATGATGAATATAGCCCCGATTATAAAAAATGTCGGGATCTTGAGGATTCAGGCTAGCGGCCTGGCTAAAACTGGCTAATGCTCCATTAAAATCCCTAGCATCGAGGAGATCTAGACCTCGATTATAAAAATCGATCGCAGTCAACCCCTGGCCCATGGCCCCCTGGCTCCAGGCTTGACCCAACACCACCACTACCAACCATAGCCTGACTTTTACGAAGCCCCAACGATTTTTTAACACCATAGATAACGGATTACCCTCTAAGGAATACCCAACGACAAACGACAGCTTAGTTTATTTTACATGGCCCCCATCAACAGATGGTCAAGGGGATCGTTTCTGGGGGGATTGAGGGAAGAAGTTTAAATAGCAGTTTAAATATCTATGGATATATGAATAAATAGCCTTAATTCAATGTAATTAATGCAATTAAAAAAACTAGTAAGGAATAGCAGACACACTAGAGGCCTGAGCTATGCATTAGGGTATTTTTGTAACCCTAATAACTACTACATCACAATCACATGTTATCGCTATGGCTGACGCAATTAAGCTAAATAAGATTGAAAAAATTAAAGCCGCCAAGGATGGTCTTGCTGTTAAAGACGAGCTACAAAAGTTTGCGGAATTAGGTTGGGAAGCGATCGATAAGGATGATCTGGAAATTCGCTTAAAGTGGTTAGGGGTTTTCTATCGTCCTGTGACCCCAGGTAAATTCATGTTGCGCCTCAGGTTACCCAACGGCGATTGCGATAGCAACAAAATGCGGGTACTAGCTGAAATTGTTGATCGCTATGGAGATGATGGTAGTGCTGACATCACCACCCGTCAAAATATTCAACTGCGGGGTATTCATTTAGAGGATTTACCAGAAATTTTTGAGCAACTGTCCAGCGTCGGGATCACCTCCACCCAGTCAGGTATGGATAATGTCCGTAACATTACAGGTTCTCCGATCGCCGGCATTGATTCTGAGGAATTAATGGACACCAGACCATTAACCCAAAAGCTTCAGGACATGATTGTTGGAGGAGGCAAGGGTAATCCTAAATTTAGTAACTTACCCCGTAAATTTAATATTGCGGTGGAAGGCTCCCATGACAATTCCATCCATGCGGAAATTAATGATATTGCCTTTATTCCCGCCTACCATGGCGATCGCTTAGGCTTTAACGTGCTAGTGGGAGGATTCTTCTCTGCCCAACGATGTGAGGCGGCGATTCCCCTCAATGCCTGGGTGGATGCAGAAGGGGACGATGTACTCAATCTATCCGCCGCCATTTTAACGGTCTATAGCAACCATGGCCTAGAAGCTGGCCTAAGGGCTAACCGAGGTAAAGCCCGTTTAATGTGGTTGATTGATATTTGGGGCATGGAAAAATTTAGAGCTGAAGTAGAAGCAGAATTTGGTAAAACCCTCAGCCCCGCAGCCCCCAACGATGAATTAACGATCGCATACCGTCGGGATCACCTCGGCGTTTATTCCCAAAAACAAGAGGGTTATAGCTACGTTGGCATTAATGTCCCGGTGGGTAGATTGCATGCAGACGAAATGGAAGAAATCGCCCGGTTAGCGGATGTTTATGGTAACGGAGAAATTCGTTTCACCGTAGAACAAAACGTGATTATTCCCTACGTCAAAAATGAACATGTGGACACCCTCCTCGCTGAACCATTACTCGAAAAATTCCCTGTCAATCCCACACCGTTAGTGCGTTCCTTGGTATCCTGTACCGGCAGTAATTATTGTAATTTTGCCCTAGTGGAAACGAAACAACAGGCCTTGAGCTTGGCGAAGGAATTAGATGGAGAATTAGAAATTCCCCAACGGGTGAGAATCCATTGGACGGGATGCCCCAACTCCTGCGGCCAACCCCAAGTCGCTGATATTGGCTTGATGGGTACCAAAGTGCGAAAAGATGGCAAAAAAATGGATGGGGTCAATATTTATAAGGGCGGTAAAGTGGGTAAAGAAGCTCACCTAGGAACCCTCACCGATAAAAGTATTGCCTGTGAAGATCTAAAACCGTTACTGAAATCCATCTTAATCGAAGAGTTTGGCGCGATCGCAAAAAGCTAATCCCAAATCCAAACAATAAACCAACAGCAAGGATGGGGGGAAGTGTAAGCAGATAGTAACTTGGCTAAGTTGGGGGAACGTGTACAAGGATTTATCCCCCCCAACATAGCTAGTACCCAATGGCGTAAGTTTATGCTCTAGTTTTCAATTAGCAATAATATGAGGACTTTACTCCTTAGATCTGATTTATAAAGCCCCCCTGCCCCCAATTTTGGGGGAGAAATTCCTGGACAAAGCCCCCTGCCTCTAATTTTGGGGGGGACTTGCTTGAACGATTGCCCCCAAACGTCCCCAAACATCATGGTTCCCAGGGCAGAATCGAAATTTTTGCGTAAGTCCTGTTTTTTACAAAAATTCTTTATAGCGTGGATCAGCTTGGAGTTGTTTGAGAATTTGTTTAA
>JAAUPO010000364.1 GCA_012033095.1 Synechococcaceae cyanobacterium RL_1_2
ATCTCAGCAAAACAAAGATAGTACAGATTAGGAAACCGAGCGACTCCAAGACTATAGTCTTTTTGAATAACTACGGGAAATAAATAGAGATAAAAGCCCTGTATTGCAAGAAATAAACAATCCCATACTAAATTAAATTAACCATAACAAGCAAATCACCTAAAGTTGGGGGATTTAGGGGGCATTTGCGTAAGTCCTAATAAAGATTATTTCCCCATACGAAACAAAACGGTTTTAGGATTAAACGTCATTGGGTTGTTACTTGTTCCCTAGTTAAGCCGTAATGGGTTAGCACCGTACTTTTGGCCTCTTGTAAATCCTGGCCAAAAAAGATGATCCCTGCTTCATGGCCCGCCATCACAATTACTTTTTGCTCCATCACTGCGGTTTGTTTGAATAACCGTAAAATTTCCTGGCCCATGGCTGGCGTACCGTAGGCGACATCGGGGTTACTGGTGGGGACACGATCGCGTAAGGTGTGCCAAAGGGTTAAATTATGGCCATGAATGATCGCCCCGATCGCCGGGTGAGCATCATAAATTACCCCGTGGGTCATGGATTCAGATGATCCATTCACCGGGCCATGGCAAACCACTTGATTTTGAGCTAAATCGTAGGCGGTAATCAACGTAAAATGATCGGCTTGAATGGGATAGATCTGGCCCGTTTGGGTACCAGAAATCAGAATGCCGCGATCGGTTCTGATACTGATATTGCCGTACCCGATCCCGGACTCTTGATTATAGCCAATCAGTTTCAGACGATGGATTTCATCCCGACAAGCCATTAACTCCAGGGGCACAGGCAACGATAACGGCTGTCGATGCCATTGGGCATTGAATTTAATCGTACCTTCATCGATCGCGTGGGGAGTAAGATGGGGGTTAGCCATGAAAAGAATTAACCTCAAATTTGGTTATCGGTGTGTGGCTCAGTCTAAAATTTTTCGGGGAAAAGGGATCTAATACCTGGTTCCGAGGCTTCACAAATACCCCGTTCCGTAATTAAGCCCGTGACATACTTGGCCGGAGTAACATCAAAGCCATAGTTCAGGGCGGGGGTGGACTCTGGACAAATCAACACTGATTTTACTTCCCCATCCACTAACCCTTGCATATACTTAACTTCATCGGGGCTTCTGGTTTCGATCGGAATATCCCTTACCCCATCCTCAATAGTGCAATCGAGGGTCGAGGAAGGTAATGCCACATAAAAAGGCACACCATTATCATGGGCGGCGAGGGCTTTGAGGTAAGTCCCAATTTTATTCGCCACATCCCCATTACGGGTGGTGCGATCAGTGCCCACAATCACCAGATCCACCATGCCATGCTGCATCAAATGACCCCCTGTATTGTCATTAATGAGGGTGTGGGGTACGCCCTGGTGGTTCAGTTCAAACGCCGTTAAATTGGCTCCTTGATTGCGGGGCCGGGTTTCATCTACCCACACATGAACTTCGATCCCAGCGGCTTGGGCTTTATAAATTGGGGCGGTGGCAGTACCCCAGTCGATGGTGGCTAACCACCCTGCATTACAGTGGGTCAAAATATTAACCGGCTCACCTTTTTTTTGCACTGCTATTTCAGCAATTAACCCTAAACCGTAGTGGCCAATGCGTTCACAAATTTGGACATCGGCTTGCTTTAATTCCTCGGCTTTACTATAGGCGATCGCGATTTTTTCATCTAAATTGTGAGTCACCCCTAAGGCCTGCTCCATTTGCGCGATCGCCCACACTAGATTAACCGCCGTGGGTCGGGTGGCTGTCAATTTAGCCGCAACTTGGGTAATATAATCGCGATCGTGGGATTTAGCCTCAATACAGGCCAAATATATCCCATAGGCTGCGGTCACCCCGATTAAAGGCGCACCCCGAACCACCATTTCTTTAATCGCAAAGGCAGCATCATCGCTAGTTTTAATATCAAAAATATCGATGCGATGGGGGAAAAACCGTTGATCAAACATCTGGATTAATTCTTGATCGTGGTGATTAACCCAAATCGATTTATAATGCTGACCGTCAATTTTCATTGCTGATACTTTGCCCCAGATTAAAACTCTTATTAAAAACCCATTGCTAGGTATTTATTCCAATTTTACCCTGTAAGGATGTAAAGATCGCGATCGCGGTGGGTCATAATTTCTACGCGATCGCGGAATTAAATTAATTAGGATTTAAGACTTTTGAGATATAAACCTCCCACTAGACTCATAAAAATGGTGTAGGTCAATAGTTGGAGGTAATAAAATTCTTGACGGTAGCCAAAGAGGGTTTTGAAGATAATGCCGGGAAATTCGCGATCGGGCAAAATATGCTGGGCATTCCAAATTTGTAAACCCATAATGCAGGTACCATTATCAGCAATGTCGCTACAAATATTATAGGGAGAGACCGTAGCCCATAAGCCTAAGCCACTGTCTAAATGGCGGATGAAACCGATCACTAACCCTCCCACAATCACTAACAAGATTACCCCCATCACCTGGAAAAATATTTGTAAATTAATCCGAACACCCCACCTGAATAGTAAAGTTGCGAGGATTGTGGCTCCTGCTAAGCCTAGGGATGCCCCGATCGCGGGACTGACCCAACCGTAATTAAATTGGGCGGCGATAAACACCACCGTTTCCAATCCTTCCCGCACCACAGCGATAAACACTAACAAAAAAATGCCGGCCCTAGCTCCAGAGTTAGATAATCGGGCTTTAATTTCTGTTTCTACTTCCCGCTTTAAGGATTTAGCTTGACGGGTCATCCAAATTAACATCCAACTCAACATGGCGATCGCGGCTAAGGCCAAACTCCCCTCTAACATTTCCTTCGCTAACGGGCGATCGTTGACGGATTGTAACCAACTAACAATCCCTAACCCTAGGGCCATACTGGTTAAAATTCCTGCCATGACCCCTAACCAGACCCAACGGTTAAGATCGCTGCGATCGGCTTTTTTTAGGCAGGCCAACACAATCCCCACCACTAATGCCGCTTCAAACCCCTCCCTTAAGGTGACAAATAAAGGGGGCAAAATGTAACTAAAATCCATCGCTAAATTATTGGGGTTAAGGTGATTCAGGCCCAATCAAGCCAGAAAAAATACATCGTGGATCTTAACAAAATTTTTCCTGGCTGATCCTAGCGATGGCCTCTTTGCGATGGGAGCCCAGCGATCGAGGTTAGAGCGATAAGCCCCATTCCGCACTTAAGGGGCCCAGATCTCCAAAACTGACCACGCCATCGCCATTAATATCAATGCTAGGATTCCAATTGGGACTTGAACGATCTAATCCCCAATGTGCCGATAAAGGCCCTAAATCCCCAAAGCTCACTACACCATCATAATTAATGTCACTGTTGTAGGTCGATCGCCCTGTTAATTGGATGGGAATGGCTTCGCCGTTACTGGCATTACTGAAAATAACTAAACCGTCGTTTAAATCAGAATTTTTCCTGCAAGAGATCTACTCTATAAATTTTCTAAGTATTGCAACAATTCAGGAATATTTTCTGTAATGACTGTCCAAATTTCGGTTAGGTCGATTTCATCATAGTCATGGGTAATTACATCCCGCATTCCTGCTATTTTCTTCCAAGGAACATCGGAATGCTTCTGTCTAAATTTTAGTGATAGTCGTTTAGTTGCTTCACCAATAATGGTAATACGCCGCAAAATAGCATCTTACTTTTCATAATTGACTGCAAGTGACTCTTGATCTATTCCTCTCATATACTGCAAAATCAGTTTAATAGATTCTGTGGTAGTGCCCTGAAGGAAAGGATGAAGAGATAATCAAGAGGTAGATGTCTGAAGTTGTAGTTGTTGATTGTAATGGT
>JAAUPO010000365.1 GCA_012033095.1 Synechococcaceae cyanobacterium RL_1_2
TTGAGGACAATTGTTCAAGCAAGTCCCCCAAATTTGCGGGATTTAGGGGGCCTGTGCGTAAGTCCTAAAAATCTTCCGATAGTAAATAAAAAAATAAAGCGACAGGTCGTATTTTTTTGTTATTGCTGGGCTTGAGTTTTATTCAGCCCCAGAAATCTAATCTGTAGTTCTATAGTTCTAACTTGAAGATTGGACAGTATGAGTTGCCATGGGTCAAAACTGTAAGTACCATAAAACAACATCGGTACTAACCAGACCTAATAACACGAGGATGGTTTGTTTCAGACGAGTTAAAATCGGCTTAACTTGGTAGGACACCACCAGGCGATCGCGTTCTAAAATTTCTTTGGTCTTGGCCCAGCTTTGGCCGTCATACCAGCCCGATTCTTCATAGAAAATTACGTCCTGTTGTAAGCGATCGCAGACGTAACGCCACCCTAGGTACAATTGAACGAGGACGATCGCGAGGATAAAAAAGCCCCCTAACCCACTAGCGAGGGTAAACAATAAGGGTTTTTTCGTCACGGGGAAACTATAGGCCGCGATCGGGCTAGCCCCAATTAAACCGATCAGGGCAAGAAGCACTAACTTTTTAATATATTTAGGTAAAGTGAGGGTGGCCCAACTAAAAAACCATGAATCCTTTAGTTGCTCGTACTCATTAATCGGTTGTTGCTCAATGGGGACAGGACAGATCATGGAAACTTTACCGAGGAAAATGGGATTTGAGGTTAATTAGGTTGATGTAAGGTTAATTATTGTAACGCGGCGGGCAAATTTTGGCGGTGGAACCAAGGGGGGCAAAGGGCTAGTCTAAAATAGGTGATTAAGCCCCATCCTCCCCTATAAGCTATGGTTCTGAAACGATCTACAACCGCCCAGGATAATGCCATCCCTAGCCTCCGGACCCAACCCCCAACGCAACAAGTAAATTTACTTTCAAGCCAGGTAATTGGGGAGGAAAACGATCGCGATGAAGAACAAATTCGGCCCCATAGTTTAGGGGAGTACATTGGGCAAAAGGAATTAAAACAAATTTTAAATATTTCCATTCAAGCCGCCCAATCCCGCCAGGAAAGTTTAGACCATTTACTGTTCTATGGACCCCCTGGCCTTGGCAAAACCACCATGGCCCTAATTTTAGCCCAGGAAATGGGGGTTAATTGGTCGCATTACTGCGGCCCCAGCCCTAGAGCGTCCGAGGGATATTACTGGTTTGTTGGTGGGATTAGAAGCGGGGGATATTTTATTTATTGATGAAATCCATCGCCTTAATCGGATGACGGAGGAACTGCTCTACCCAGCCTTAGAGGATCGGCGGTTAGATATCACCATCGGCAAAGGTCAAAGTGCCCGCACCCGTAGCCTCTCCCTACCACCCTTTACCTTAGTAGGAGCCACCACAAAAGTTGGGGCCCTGAGTTCCCCCCTCCGCGATCGCTTTGGTTTAATTCAGCGATTAAGGTTTTACCAAGAGGACGAACTCACCACCATTGTGCTGCGGACAGCGAAATTACTCAAAACTCAGATCACCAAAGATGGAGCCATCGCGATCGCCCGTCGATCGAGGGGGACTCCCCGTATTGCCAATCGTCTATTGCGCCGGGTACGGGACTATGGAGAGGTGCAACAGGTGCAGGCCATCGATGCCGCGATCGCCAACATCGCCCTTGATTTATACGAAGTGGATAAGGTGGGGCTAGATTGGACGGATCGGCTCATTTTAAACACCATCATTGAACAATTTAAAGGGGGCCCAGTGGGGTTAGACACGATCGCCGCCGCCACCGGAGAAGATAAACGCACGATCGAAGAAATGTATGAACCATACCTATTACAAATTGGATTTTTAAACCGTACCCACCGGGGACGCACCGTTACCGACCAAGCCTATCGCCATTTAGGTTATGATCAGCCATCACCGTCGGGGCCCCTGTTTCAACCATAATTTCAAACATAATTTCAACCATAATTGGGGTTGCTGAGATTAAACCGGAGATCAACCATGCAAGTGGCAGGGAACAATTGTATAGTCTGTTGACATAATTACGGGAAATAAATAGAGCTGAAATCAGCCTATAGCAAAGAGCAAAAATCCTACACTAAATCCAATTGGCTATAACAATTGTGAAGAAACCGATGGGATGGAATCTTGACAATCGATCCATTGTTAAATTGATCTCGAACTCCCGCAATAGCTGACAGGCCAATAATTATTTAACAAATACAGGACTTACGTACAAGTCCCCTAAATCCCCAAATTTCGGGGAACTTGCTTGAACGATTGTTCCCACCCATCCCCAAACATTATGGTTCCCAGGACAGAATCGAAATTTTTGCGTAAGTCCTGTATTTGTATTTGTGTTCATCCCCTTAATGTATGCCAGGTTATGCTCAATCTTGCTGATTACCAAATTGTAGAGAGAATTTACAACAGCCGAAATTCCGAGGTTTATCGGGGTGTGCGCTTGGCCGATCAAGCCCCGGTTATTTTAAAGTTACTTAAAGCGGATTATCCAACCCCAGAGGATTTAGCTAACTATCGTCAGGAATATGAACGGGTTAAAGCCCTGGAATCTAAGCTCACTGACATTAGCCAGGTGTACGCATTGGAACGGTACGAGCGCACTGCCCTATTAGTTTTTGCTGATACGGGGGCCATTTCTTTTCAACAATACTTACAGAATTTTCCCCACCAACGGCTACCCTTAGCACTGTTTTTAGACTACGCTGTCAAAATTACCGCGATCGTGGAGCAGATCCATGATCAAGCTGTCATCCATCGGGATTTAAACCCCTCCAATATCGTGGTGGAATTAGACACTCAATCCGTCAAAATAATTGATTTCGGTCTAGCGTGGCAACTGGCTCCCCAACAGCGGGGCCTCGAAAACCTTAACACCCTAGAAGGGACCCTAGCCTACGTATCCCCAGAACAAACCGGCCGCAGTCGGCAAATGATTGATTTTCGTTCAGACCTCTACAGCTTAGGCATTACGTTCTACCAAATGGTCACGGGGCAACTCCCTTTTACCGGTGCTAGTGGTTTAGAAGTGATCCATGGCCATTTAGCGAAAATGGCGACCCTGCCCCACCTCCTTAACAACGAAATTCCGGTAATTGTTTCCAAAATTATTATGACTCTAATGGCCAAGGTCCCAGAGGAGCGTTACCAGACGGCATCGGGTCTGTTGGCTGACTTGGCTTTATGTCAACAATCTCACGAAAAGTTTGGTGATATTCCTGAGTTTGAGCTTACAGGAGCTGACTATTACCAGCGGTTTTACATTCCCTATAAAATCTATGGTCGGGGCCACGAACTCGATCGCCTCCAACACCACTTAAGGAACCTCACCACGGAACCGGGCCAGGCTCAGTTAGTTTTAATTGCGGGCTATGCTGGCATTGGGAAATCATCCTTAGTGAATGAACTTCTTCACCATTTCCATGGGTGGGATGGTTATTATTTAGAAGCCAAATTTGATCAATTTCAAAGTCATATTCCCTATAGTCCCATTCTTTCGGCCCTGCGGAGCTTAATCCGATCGCTGTTATCCCCATCCGGTGATCAGCTACAACAAATACGTAATTATTTATCCTCCCAACCCCAGGAACGATGGTTGTTATTAAAGGAAACCATTCCTGAAATTAGCTTATTATCGGCTGCTACGACTACGGATGGAACCCAACCGATCCGGGAGGATCACCATCAATTTTTGGTAGCCCTACAACAATTAATTATCGCTTTTACTAGGGTGGGGGAACCCCTGATTTTATTTTTAGATGATTTGCAATGGGCTGATGGAGCGTCTTTAACGCTGATCCAGACCCTTGCCC
>JAAUPO010000366.1 GCA_012033095.1 Synechococcaceae cyanobacterium RL_1_2
GGTATATTTATCATCAAAGGTGCGGATACCCCGTTCACAAAGGATGACGTTGGAGTTGCCGGCGGCCAGAATATACTCCGCTGCCATGAGTAAATCATCAATGGTAGCAGCCATCCCCCGTTTTAACAGCACAGGCTTATCTTGGCACCGACCTTTTTCAACAGAGCGAAATTTTGCATATTACGCGCCCCAACTTGCAGAACATCGGCAACCTCTGCAATTTTCTCCACATCCACCGTATCCATAACTTCGGTGATGATTCCCAAGCCAGTGGCTTCCTTCGCCGCAGCCAATAAATCTAGGGCACTTTCCCCATGGCCTTGGAATGCATAGGGGGAGGTTCTGGGTTTATAAGCCCCACCCCTTAGAAACTTAGCACCAGCAGCCTTAACACGCTTAGCAGTTTCAATAATCATGGCTTCATTTTCCACCGAACAAGGCCCAGCAGTAACGACAATGGGATGATGTTTCCCAAAGTGCACTACTTCATTGGGTAAGTTGACGCTAACCGTACTGTATTCACCATGACGAAATTCCAGACTAGCCCGTTTAAAGGGTTTGCATACCCGCAGCACTGTTTCAATCCAGGGACTCATTTCTTCTACCTGGGTAGTCTCCATGGATGCAGTTTCCCCTACTAGGCCGATAATAACTTTATCTTGACCAACAATTTTTTCAGGGGTTAGACCGATTTCTCTACAGTTAGCAATTATGCTTTCAATTTCAGCCTCAGGGGCCTGGTTTTTCATTACGATGATCATGGTACGTTCGCTTTTGCTTTGTATGGATGGAATGCTGTACTAGCCAGCATTAGCAGTATTTGTTTAGGAAGTTAGTAATAATAGAATGTATATCCTATGGTAATGGAATTAACGGGCGGAGGTAGCCCTAAACCCATTGACTCAATATAACTTTAAATTTCTAAATTTCTGCTAGATTGCTGGGGTTAAAGGTTGAAGACTGGTGTGGAAATTGCGTTGATGGGGAGAGGCTGACTTAGGAATCTGAAGGTTTTGGTTTTTTCCTCGATCGCCAAGCTTCAATGGTACGACCTAGGTTAACCTTAAACTCTTCCCCCCCCAAAACTACCAGGGCGATCCTCTTCCCAGGATGCGGAAAAAACAGAGTAGCTTAACCCTAATACCCCCAAGCCAAAACAGAGCAAGGTGGTGATTAAGACCGCAACTGTCGGAATTTCTAACCACCCCCTGGTTCTGACGATATAGAAAACGACAAAAGCCGACAATCCCAAAAACGTTGGAACCCCGGAAAAGCTAACCATTCTTCTAATCATCCGCTGGCTTACTGCCTCAGGAATGGTAGTACCGCCGCTTTCTACGCCAGAACTTTTTTCTGCTTTAGATTTGCGAATGGGTTCCGGCTTATTTTTTTTAGGGTCTTTTTTTTTATTTGTTCCCGGTTCGAACGGTAAACGATCGCGGCTTGAATTTTGTTTATCAGCAGCCATAAAAACTTAACCGCGAATACCTAGACGGGTAATCAACTGTTTATATTTATCGCGATCGCCTTGTTGCACATACTTCAATAAACTTTTCCGCTTACCAATCAGTTTGAGTAAACCGCGACGGGAAGAATGGTCTTTTTTATTGACTTTGAGGTGCTCAGTTAAATTTTTGATGCGCTCAGTCATAATAGCGATCTGAAGCTCAGGAGATCCTGTATCGGTTTCGTGGGATTGGTATTCAGTGATTAATTCTTGCTTACGCTCTTGGGTAATGGTCATAGTGCGTTTTTTATAAACATCAAAAATAAATATTGCAATCTATAACCATAGCATTTTGATCTAGGTTTACATAATTTTTTATCGTGGTTTGATGGATAAACCATGATGAAGAACAGGTTGAATCTAAACCTAATTCAAAAAATATGCCCTAAATATGCGCCAAAACATCCCCAAAAAAGGGCAATGTTTTCTGATTATTGTGATCCACAATACTCCGGACAATTTTTGGTAGTCAACAGCAGAATATGGGTTTCAGGTCTCTATCACGATGTTCTAGTCAAAGAGAGACCAATGGTTTCAGAGCTTGCTTGAAAAAGTGTCCGAACTATTAATCCATAAATTTGGTTAAATTTGATAGTTACTAGTCAAAAAGGAACTTGTCCTGTACAAAAGAACTGGTATCCGTTATATCATCACTCAAGAAAAACCATGGCAGTCGCAGTCGCAATCCTAGCCGCCGGGAAAGGAACCCGGATGAAATCTAGCCTTCCTAAGGTATTACATAATTTAGGGGGTAAAAGTTTGGTGCAGAGGGTTTTGGATAGTTGTCTTGCGATCAAACCGGAAAGAAAAATTGTAATTATTGGCTATGAAGCCGATCGCGTTCGGACTGCCCTCAGCCATGATGACACCATGGAATTTGTTGAGCAAAAAGAACAATTGGGTACGGGCCACGCCATTCAGCAATTGTTGCCGGTATTGGAGGGGTTTACTGGGGATTTACTGGTGTTGAATGGGGATGTGCCCCTGCTAACCGCTTCCACCATCGAGAAATTAGTGTTAGTGCATCAACAGAACAAAAATGCGGCTACCCTGTTGACGGCCCAGTTGCCTAATCCGAAGGGGTATGGTCGGGTATTTTGTGATGACAATAATTTGGTTGATTCCATTGTTGAGGATCGAGATTGCACCACCGAACAACGACAAAATAACCGTATTAATGGGGGAATTTATTGTTTCAATTGGCCAAAGTTAGCCCAAGTGCTACCCCAATTGAGTACGAATAATGATCAGCAAGAATACTATTTAACGGAAGTGGTGGACTTTTTAAGCCCAGTGATGGCAATGGATGTGGAGGATTACCAGGAAATTTCTGGCATCAACGATCGCTTACAACTCTGTGAGGCTGGGCAAATTTTACAAAATCGGATTAAATATGCTTGGATTCAGGCAGGGGTAACGATGGTGGATCCAGCCAGCGTCACGATTGATGAAACTGTATCCCTGTCTAACGATGCAGTGATCGAACCCCAAACCCACCTACGGGGCAGTACGGTGATTGGTGCAGGGGCAACCGTTGGGCCAGGTTGTTTGCTGGAAAATGCCACGGTGGGGGCCAACGTCAAAATTATTTTTTCTACGGTTGTTGATAGCTCGATCGCGGAGAATACAACGGTGGGGCCCTATGCTCACATTCGTGGTGGGGCGATGATCGGTGCCGGTTGCCGGGTTGGCAATTTTGTCGAAATCAAAAAATCAGACATTGGGGATCAATCCAACGTTGCCCATTTATCCTATCTGGGGGATTCCACGTTAGAAAGCCAGGTTAATATTGGTGCGGGGACAATCACAGCTAATTATGATGGATTTAATAAACATCAAACCTATATTGGTCAAGGTTCTAAAATTGGCTCCAATAGCGTCCTCGTTGCCCCCGTTACCCTTGGAGCTGAGGTCACAGTGGGAGCAGGTTCTGTTATTACCAAAGATGTCCCCGCTGGAGCCCTAGCGATCGCCCGCTCCCGCCAACAGGTGATGGAGGGTTGGACTCCTAAGGGATTAATTCAAAAAGATTAATAATTGCTTAATGGAGAAACTGGCAAATATCCTTATAGCAAATCCGTTTTATTGCATAGGGAAAAGTGATTTTGGTCTTAAATTCTGGTCTCAACCGTTGCCAATAGCTAGGATTTTAAGTATTTTCTTACTTTGCTTAGGAATGAGGATTTAATAAAAATCTAAAACTTAAATGGAGATCCGCTCCCTCGAAGGATACTCCACCCATTTCTAAGAGTATGTTTTAAAAGCGCCCCATTCTGGGGGAGAAATTTCGTGAAAAATTCATTGAA
>JAAUPO010000367.1 GCA_012033095.1 Synechococcaceae cyanobacterium RL_1_2
TTGCAGCGAGGGTAAATCTAACCAACTGGCACAGGGCCCCAAGCGATCGCGTGTTGGGTATCCACGATCGTTAGTTTACGGATAGTGGCAGGATTGACACTGCGACGTTCAATCAACGGCAATTCATCCCGATGGAGAGCCAAAAAATCCTTCACCGTGGGATGGGCCCCCCCCCGTTAACACAATCTTAGCCCCTGGTTGGAGATACACTAAACCCACCGCCGCTCCGAGGGCATCAAAATCAGCAGTGGTGTGGCAAAGGATTAAATCCATAGAATTAGCAGCATTAGAAATCCGTCACGATCAAGCCAGACTAACCTGATGAATGACATTACTGTCGAGGGGATATGGCCGGCTTTCCATTTATAGACCACAGTCTAGACCCTATTATTGCTCACTGGGCAAAGGTTTTTATTGCCTCCCCCTTAAATCAATCCACGACGGCAGCGGAACGGTATTTGGGCGAATAATGCTTGACGTAAATTGACAACCTATCAGGACTTACGCAAAAATTTCAATTCTGTTCTAGGAACCATGATGTTTGGAGATGTTTGGGGACAATCGTTCAAGCAAGTCCCACCAATTTGGGGTATTTAGGGGGCTTGTACGTAAGTCCTATAGCAGTCCTAACTAGGACATAACATTAAGATCCTTACTAGACTTAGCTTTCAATGTACTCAATTTCCACAAGCTATTTAAGATTGCTATATTTACAATAACCTATTCTCCATTCCTTGGGTGGGGAGCAATTGGTACTTGAGAACTAGAGCACGAACTAATGGCATCGATTACTAGGGAGTGCCATCAATTAGCATTAAAACGTTGATCCTGAGTCAGGTTCAGAAAGTATAGTTTTAAACTGAAATCCTTAGCTAAAAGAGTTTCAGATTTAACTGATGACAGGCCCTAGGGCAATTAAGCCGATCGCAACGGCACGATCAACTATTGGTAGTCCTATACAAGTAAGGATCATGACGGTTGAACTGCTTGATCAGCAATTACCTTAGTTCTAACTATCCTTACAGCTTTAGCACGATCAAGACTATTTACTTCGGCAACAAATCCCCCTACACCATAATAGCTATGGCTGGCAGCTTGGCTAAATTGTTCGGGGCAGGTTTATTGGGATATAATTCATTTGCGCCCATCATTAAATTGATTACCCTAGGTTGTAGTTTCCATCTAGGTATTATTCCTGATCCCAAAGTAAGCATTATGAATATTGACATGAAACCTGAATTTACGGATGTTGATCTCTCCGACCTCGGCGATAATTTTTCAACTCCTATTCACGGTCAGGATCATTCAGAATTATCTCAATACCTAGAAGAAATGGAACACAATAACCTAGTAGAAGAACGCTATGAATCCCTCATCGCTGCACAATTTGCGAAGATGAATGGCGATCGCGTCCCTCTATTCCCTTGGGAAAGCCATGAACCAACCTATAGTGATGCTGCGGTTACCCCTGCGGCTGCTCCTCGTAAGGCGGTGCTTGCCCATAGCACCCCCTATCCTTGGTTAGAACAGTTCAAAGAAATTTTACATAGCTTAGGGATGGAAGCTAAAACCCTAATTCACTTAATTAATCAAAGTAGTCAGGCGATCGGTTCATCGGAAAGCGTACAAAAAAAGATGGCCGACGTTGTTGGGGGGATGTTTCCCCAGTGTGATTTCACCTTACTCAACGATAAAGTAGCTTCGGTTTATACCGCTGCAGGGGCCTACCGTGATCAAGAGGCCGTTCATTGGTTGGAAAGCCTCAACCAAGATTACGAACATGCCAGTCCAGAGGAAAAGTTAGTATTATCCTTGGCAGCCACTAAGTATATTCTTGATGCCCTTGAGCTTGAGGTGAGTGCCGCCAGACCCCACCTATCCCAATCATTGGCCACCAGTGTTGGCACGATGGAAATTAGCGTAACCTACCAACCCCAGGCAAGCAACCTCAACGTCAATGTTAACTTGCCCCAAGGGGGACAAGTCAGCTGGGAGAGCCCCGATGGAAAAGCTCATACCGAAAGGCTCTATGGTGGCTTAGTCGGTTTAGATCTGTTTGGTTGTGTGCCTTCTGTCACCTATCCCATGCGATTAAGTTTTATTGGGATGGAGGAAAGTCCTCTCACGATCGGGGTACGAATCAAAGAATAACCGAATAACCTTAGACGGTCTATAGACCACATTGCTAAGGTTAGCGACTACACAGACATCTAGCATCTAGTTCTATCTATGCTCCATCTCCCATACCAATAATTAAACTAATCATTAAACTAAATTAAGTTTTAACTTCAATTGGTGGGGCTAGTTGTGAATAAATTAACCATTGTTATTTTGTATCAGGGTATGACAATGGCCATCGTTTCCTAGAAGATAGGGTCTTAGGGCTTAATTATGAAAATCAAGGCATAATGGGAATACTGCGACCCCGTTAACCAAGATTCGCCCTATGTATCAACGTTTACGCTCCGTACCCCTTGTTAATCAAGCTTGGCTGTTTTTGGAATCCCTACCTCCGGTTAAGGCGGAAGAGTCCTTACTGTTGAGGGTACTAGTTCAACTGATGGTAATTGTAGGCATTTGGGCCACAGATATCGCAGGGGAAACTAATTTAAGTACTTGGGCTATTCCCCTCAGTATCATTGGTGCGGCCGTTAGTTGGTACCGACGCAAAAAGAAAAATGTCGCGCTAAAATTTTTGCTAGCGTTGGGGATGTTAATCATGATGGCATCCTTCTTCGGTAATCTACTGCGTAATTTAAACGATACTAGATTGGTATTGGCAGAACTGTTGATTCAGCTTCAGGTCTTGCATAGTTTTGATTTACCCCGCAGAAAAGATTTAGGCTATTCCATGGTGATCGGTCTAATTTTATTGGGGGTGGCAGGGACAATTTCCCAAACCATCACGTTCGGTTTATTTATATTTTTTTCCTCGCGATCGCGTTACCAGTACTAGTTTTAGATTATCGATCGCAACTAGGTTTAGCCACCATCGATTCTTGGTTAAAACCATCCCCAAAGAACCAGCCTAAGCTTTTAAGTTATGTTCCCCTATCCCCGAAAAGATTAGGTTTATTGTTGGCCATAACGGTGCTGTTGGGATTAGGCATTTTTGCAGTGATGCCAAGATTTCCCGGCTACCAGTTTCAAAATATGCCGGTGAGTAGCCCTTCCCCCGGCACGGAAGAACAAGGTTTTGATGGGGAAAACCAAGGTATCTCCAATCCCGGCTACGTTAGTCCAGGGACAGAAAATGGAGAAAATGGTAGTGGTGGTAATGGAGATGGCGATCAAGAAGGTAGCCCGACCTCTGGCCCTGGGCAAATGAACGCTGAATTTTATTACGGCTTTAATAGTGTCATGAACCAAAATTTAAGGGGTTCCATGGAGAAAAAACTATTATTGCGGGTACGTTCCCAAGCCCCTGGTTTTTTGCGGGTAATGGGGTTCGATCGCTACACCGGAGAAGGATGGGAGCAGACCAAAGAGGAAGAAGTATCCACCATCAAACGGCCGCCATGGTCTTACCGCTTTTTACTTAATCCTCCCCCACCGCCAATACCAAAGAAATTATTCAAACCTACACCGCAGTTACGGATTTTATGAACGGGATCCCTGCGTTGAGCTATCCCTATCAAATCTTTTTTCCCACCAAGGAGATCGGTTTAGATCTAGAAGGGGGCATCAGATCCCCCGTTCCCCATCAACGAAGGTCTAACCTATACGGTGATTTCGAAAGTGCCCTACCGCGATCGCGAAATTTTAAGCCAAGCTTCCCAGGACTATCCGGCCTTTT
>JAAUPO010000368.1 GCA_012033095.1 Synechococcaceae cyanobacterium RL_1_2
TCCTGACTTTGTTTGAATTCTTAAAACCATTAACAATACCCCCATTGAGCAATTATTTGATCAAATTTTGATCAACTATATTGATCTAGGGAGTGTCATCAATTAGCATTAAAACGTTGATCCTGAGCCAGGTTCAGAAAGTATAGTTTTAAACTGAAATCCTTAGCTAAGAAGAGTTTCGGGTTTAAATGATGACAGACCCTAATAATTGATCGAATTTAGGAAGCCCATGGTCTAGGATCGTGAATTAAATAACTTAGAAATTTGTACGGTATCCTTCAAGGGAGCGTAAACCATCGATATTTAAGTTTTAGATGTTATTAAATTCTTATTCCCTAGGGATTACCCTTGCGAAGGCGATCGATTTCCTGTTGTAGGCGTTCCACTTGGGCCTGTAGATCCTCTGCTTCAGTAGTTTGAGTATTTTCCGTTGCGGCCACATCCACCGCTCCCTTTTGACCAGCCCGGGCGTAGGTTCCCGATTTAATCGTGGCGTATTCACTAGAATTAGCCCATGCTTGAATAAAGTGGAGCCTTTCCACCGCAAAGGGATGTTCTAAGAAACCATTCCGGCCACCGTTATAAATTAAAAATTTATAGACTTGATTTAACCCATCCTGATTTAGATCTTGATATTCTTTCGATTGGTTTATAAATTCCGGCAAACTACATTCATGGGCATACTTTTGGGTTCCCCCGGCTAACCCCATCATGGTGTGCATCACTTGCTCTAGGTTATCTGTAACTAATAAGGCGGCGCGATCGGCGGATAATTCGGCTTTCCGTCGCCATTCAAAAAAGGCCAAAATCAACCCCGTACTCAAAATATCCCCAATTCCTAGGGTCAATTCTCCTAAAATATTGGCCGCCCCCATGGCCCATAATGCCATCTGAATCAGGATCGTATGTTCGCATTTAATATGGCCTAATTCATGGGCGATGACAATCCGTAACTGCTCTTCATCAAATAGCTCAATTAAGCCGGTATTCATGACGATGTAGGGCATTTCTTGGCCTAGGGCATAGCAGTTAACCAGGGGGTTTTGACTAACATAAAATGTCGGCACAGGATAAATATCTAAATCCTTAACGCACTCCCTAAAAATACTGTGGAGGGTGGAATATTGGCGAGGCCCAGCTTTGATGGTATTACCTAACAAGAAAATTTGTTCTGGTCTTTCCTTCAGGTATTTAATAAAGGTTTTTGCTACCATATCGAAGCCAGGAAAACTTCTGAGGGCTTGTTCGGCTTGGCGATCGAGGGGATGCTTAAACGCTTCACTAGCAATTCCGGTATAGGTAGGCATAACTTAACTAACAACGAAAGATTAGGGTCTAGACTATTGTAGCTATCCCTCTTCGCAGTTGTGATGTTTCTCCAAAACTCCAGCTAACTTTATGCCGTTTTACCCTATAGGATTAGGGATTTTCCTCTAGTTCCGGTGCCGGTGCTCTTACTATGGCATCGGTAGTGGGTTCAGGCAAGGGTTCCAGTTCTTGTTCTAAGGACAGCGATCGCGGTTTAGTTAACGGTTCCGGTTCATTGCTCGGCACCAGCTCGGCTTCCTGGGCTGGAATCGATTCTTCTAATTGAAGAGGCACCTTTTGCTTTTCTGGTAGGGCAACGACTTGGGTTTGTTTTTCCTGTTCGTTCGGGAATAGCATGGGTAAGGGTTCCTGTTGATCCTCTAACCAACAATCTGCCACTGGTAACGTATGTTCTAAGTCCTCCAATAGGCGAGGAATAATCATCACCGCATGGAGTTCCCCAATCCTTTCCGCTTCATGCATTCCCGCATCGATCGCCATGGCCACATTCGAGACACTGCCCCGAATAATGGCAGTACAAAGACCATCCCCCGTTGTTTCATAGGAAGCCAGCTCCACATCCGCTGATTTGAGCATGGCATCACAGGCCCCCACCAACGCAGGAAAACCCCTAGTTTCTAATAAGCCGATCGAGCGATTACTCAGGCGGCTATAACCCCGTCGTTGCCTTGCAACTTCTACCAAATGGCTACCGATGGGAAAAATAGCCTGGAGATTAGGCATGGGTCGGGGAATTACCAACTTAGACAATAGCTGGCCAAATTTTTCCGCTGTTTTAGCCCCCGCCTCTACTGCAATGCGTACGTTGGCAATTTTGCCCCGCACGATCGCACAGCAATAACCACTCCCAATTTTTTCATAACCCACTAACGTTACATCTGCAGATTTAACCATCATATCTGCGGTGCCAACGATCGCGGGGAAACTATGGGTAGAAATTAAGCCTAATGCGCTATCAGCGGGATGATGTTGCTCTGGAGTCCAATTCATGGGGGATTTAGTATGAATGGGCGTAAAAACCAATTATAGAAGCGATGGTAACTGTTTAATGGTAGCTCGGTGGTCTGTTAGCGTATTTCTTAGCATAGCCCTGATGCTAGGGTGTTGACTAGGGTAATCTCAAAAATGTCCAGTCCCAGTTAACTCGATCGCGGTTCACTGATCACACAAACTACCGCACAAACTAAAGAAATATAACTTCCTACTGGTGAGTTAAGGGGAGCTTTGGACTTTGAGGTTAGGAAGATCCCCCGATTACCCCAGATTGATTGTCCGTGATTGATTATCACTGCAATTAATCCCACTACCATTGATTCAGAACAATGATCCCAAGAGTAATTTCAAGAGTAACTTTAAAGAGTAATTTACATTTGGGATTGCAGATAATTAGGCAAGCCAATTTTATCAATCAAACCTAACTGTTGCTCCAGCCAATAGGCATGATCCTCCTCCGTATCCGCTAACATTTGACGCAAAATATCCCGGGTTTGATAATCCTGCTCTTCCTCACAGACCTTAATGGCCGTTTTGAGATCACCAATCACTAAATATTCCACTTCGAGATCTTTAGTTAACATTTCTGGGACAGTGGTACCAATTCTAAGCTCATCTTGTTGGGATAGATCGGGGGTTCCTTCCAAAAACAAAATACGTTCAATCAATTGCTCAGCGTGGTGACTTTCATCCTGCATTTCATGGTAAATGCGTTCATAAAGCTTACTTAAGCCCCAATCTTGATACATTTTAGCGTGGGTAAAATATTGATCCCTCGCTGCCAGTTCTCCTTTTAACAAAAAATGTAATTGTTCTAAAACTTTAGAATTACCTTTCATCGATTGATACCTATAAGAATGAATATTGAATAAGGGAAAAACCTTCAGGGATTTTTCCGAATAACCCTGGATAACCTTGCGGTTAGTGTTTAGTTCCGTTAGTTATTTGGCTGAGGGAGCAGCAATTAACGGAAGTAAAATGAAGGCTTTAATCACCTAGAGATGTTGGAAGTTGTGGGACATGGCACCTGGGGATTTCCAGAAGGAATCCACTGTGTCATTAACTCTAAATTTAGCAAACAGTGCCATGGTCAAGTCAACCATCTATCCTGATTTTGAGAAGACCTTTTTACTATTTATATCAGTTAATGATGATCACTTGAAGCTGAAAAAGCTTGATTGAATAGGACTTACGCACAAGCCCCCTAAATCCGGCAAATTTTGGGGATTTACTTGAACGATTGTCCCCAAATATCCTGGTTCCCTTAAAAGGGGACAACAGGCATCAAACCCTTGTATAACAACAACTGTAGTAGTTGATTTGTGTTAAAAATGAAGATGGGATATTCTCCTCACAATTATTTGACTCACGAAAATAAGCCTTTCCAATGATTTTGCCATTGATACGGAAGTCATTATGTAGAAAAAGCCGTTTTATTGTTCTGATAATTTAATCGCTGAAACCGTTGTTATA
>JAAUPO010000369.1 GCA_012033095.1 Synechococcaceae cyanobacterium RL_1_2
CTCCTCCACAATGTGGGCATAAACCTCAAGCTGACGACGATAACGGTCTAACTTTTGTCGATCCTTTGGTTCATTCACATCAAGTTTTTCTCTGACTTAAAATCTACAATCTCCACTGTGTTGGCTTCCCCTCGAATCAAATCCACACTACCACTCAAAATATATTCATCTTTGACTAAAGAAACGTCCACCTCAGCTTGTTTGATCTTTGTCCAGTCATGGTTTTCGCGATCGTAGTAATGCAGCACATGGTTAAGGGCAATTTGTTTAACTACTGGAGAAAGATAGACCTTTTCCTTTTTCGTTAGATAGACATAGTTAGTATCAAACCAATTACTGATTTTAGCCTTAGACACTTCCGCTTCCTGGCCTCTCAATATTCTTTTATGAATGTCCTCAATGGTTTGATGAACCAAGGTTCCAAATAGGATGGGAGCTTTTCGTACTGGGGTAAAATCTAACTCTTTAAAGAATCTATATTGCTCAGCACAGTTCTCGAATAGGGTTAGATGGGAAGTAAAAGAATATTCCCGCTTTAAGTTCACATCTTTGACCTGTTCCAAGGGGATATCTGCTAGAGCGATCGTTTTCCAGTCCGGTAAATCATCAAAATGGTCTTTGAAATATTTAGAAGGCATTTGCCATTGACCTTTACGTTTTTCTTTGCCGGTTAGGACTAGGAGATTTTGGGCCCGAGAAAAAGCTGTGTAGTAGAGGCGATAAAAATCAAAATTTTTGACCTCTTGTAAGGGTTCAAAGCTTGGCCTAGATAGATAACCACCCTCTTCGAGAATCTGATCAAGCTCTGAATATTGTTTGCGTGGAACACTATCGATCGAACCGACAATGACTACAGGGAATTCCAACCCTTTAGATTGATGGATAGTCAAAAACGAAACACAACCGCTGGGGGCATACTCCGAGTCATCTTCATACTCCCCAATACCACCATCGTAGAGAAATTTGATGAACTGATTAAATAAAAACTTGAGGTGGCTATCAATGGACTTAGGTGTAAATAAACTAATGCCTTGTAAATATTCAAACTTATTGAGCATTTGGGAAAATTTGGCCAGGTTTCTCATGGGCCGAGTATCTTGAACACCACCTTTTTTTAAAATGTCATCGTCTAAATAACGGCTGAATAGGGGAAATTGAATGAGCTGGTAAAATAGCCCACTAAAGGCGTAGTTTGTATTGTCGGTTAGTTGGAGATGATTTTTCGCGATCGGTCTGGCCCATTTAAGGAGATCACTATTTTCCGGTTTCCGTAATTCATCGGTAAACGGCGCAAAACATCGGCGATCGTAATAATCCCAGATGGGAAGGTGGGCGTTGTCATCCCATTGTCTAACTTGGGGAAATTGGGGAAACAGAAAGATCAAAGCTCCAATCATCAAGCGTACTTCTTCCCGCTCAAAAAACTGATTAGAACGGGGGGCATAAACGCCGATCCCGTGGGCTTCAAGAAATTGGGATAGGGCAATAACCTTATGGTTTTTGACGGACTTAAACAAAAATGCAACTTGGTTCAAATCAGTTAAATGACCGTCTTGTTTTAGGGTCTGTAAAAACTTTAAAATTTCCTTCTGCCAAGCCTCTTCATTCTCCGTAGCAGTGACTTTAACCACGGTTGGTGATTTTGGGAAAGGAAACCCAGTTTCAGCCCTTGGTTTGATGTGCTTGGGGTAGCGAAAAACTTGATCCTCAACTTGCCAATCACAGGAATCCATCCAACGGTTATAAAAACGGATAATTTCTGGGTGGGAACGATAATTGGTTTCGAGGGTGACTTGTTCGCATTTCCCTACTGCAAAATTATTTTTGAACTGAAGAATATTACGGATGGTCGCTCCCCGGAACCGATATAAACCTTGGTCATCATCCCCCACTACACAAAGATTATGGCGATCGCCCATCAATAGACGTAGCAGAGCATCTTGGATGGTATTAGTATCTTGGTACTCATCCACCATCATGTAATGTATCTTACTTTGAATTTCTTCAAGAATAGGGGGATTATTACGCAGTAATTTAAGGGTTTCGAGTTGGATGGTGGAAAAATCTAAAGCATTTGCTTCCTCTAACTGTTGCTGATAGAAATTGTAGGCTTTAGCTAAAACCTGTAACATTTCCTCTGGAGCCGTAGCCAAAACAGTAGGGTCAATATTTTCTTCACTCACTGTATTTAAGGCTTTGAGTAATTTTTCACTTTTGTGCCACGTGCTTTCTTCCCTATCTCCAATCACTAGGTCAATGTTTGGGAACTTCCGGTAATCATTAATGGTGCGATAAAAGAAAAATTGCTGATCAAATTGATCCATCAGCGTATAGTTTCGTTTTAGCCTGGTAAAGTCTCGATATTCCTCCAACAGTCTTAGGCAAACAGAATGAAATGTGCCTAGATACATCTCCTTCAAATTAAAGGTAATACCTATCTCCAATAACCGATTAGAAATCCGGGTGGTGAGTTCTTTGGCGGCTTTTTCAGTGAAGGTTACCACCAACAGATTATCGGGTTTTACTCCGTCGTTAGTGATGAGATGGACAATTCGCTCTACTAAGGTGAAGGTTTTCCCAGAACCAGGCCCAGCAATGATTAGTAATGGTTTATCCACGGTATGGATTGCTTGGAGTTGTTGCGAATTTGATTTTTGCATTACCATTGCTCCCCATAGAACCTTACTATCGGTTTAGTTGGATAATATTATGGTTTTATTGACTAATCACTGGGTTGTATCAACTCTTAGCAAAATTGTTTGGAACCTGGTTTGGCCATTTTGCGATTAGGAAAAATTAAATAAAGACGGCGTTGGTTAATTAAGGGATGAATTTAAAAATTGATAGATTTTAAGCTCAGAGTGAATAAACTTGTTTAAAAATTTTCACCTAAACTTTCATCTTCCATTTCAGCAACTCCAAATAAAGACATTTGCTTGGGTTCTATTTCCTTAACTAAAGCCTCCTGTCCTAAAATCTCCCGATATTGGCTATCCAATTTGTGCAAGTAGTAGCCTACTCCATAGACCCCAGAAGTTACGGGAACATAACGAATTTTGCCCCTAATCGTCTGTTCTCCTTGGTAATAACTCACCACTTCCCCCGGTTGACCAATGCTCAAATCCACTAATTTTTTTTCATTTTTAGCAATCTTCCGGGTAACTTTAAGTTGCTCAATTTCAATGGAACGATCGCGGATACTAGCCCTGACCCGTTGATAATAATCATGGGCTGCTACTTTAGACTCCATGAAATAAAGCCTCACTAATTCAATGGGAAACTCTTTTTCTAGTGGATAGCGATCTCGTTTACGGAAGAGGCCTTTTACTTCGGTGTTGCCGTTGGGAGTAACCAGAATATAATTTTTTGCTTTGGGAGCGTATAACCCACAATGGTGTAACTCCAACTCTACTCCGATCCCTGTGGGTAAGGCTTGTTGCACTTGCTCATAAACGGTCTGGGGTTGGTGATGGCTAAACATGACCCCATCGGTATCAATCTCAATGATCTTGCCTTGGCATTGTTCTACCTGGTCAACCATTACCTGTAAAATTTTGCGACCGTAGGCTGTTACGAGGGCTGCTGCTTGGTAATCATTGAACCCATAACCCGCTGTGCCAAAATAGCCGTAACTACCATTAATTAAAATCTTTAATGCTTTTTGCATAAAATCCGCTGAGCGATCGCCCTGTTTAGCCTGGGCTTTGAGGGTTAACCGTTGTTAGGGTCATATAGGCCATCACTCCCAAAAACGATGTTCCTCATCCTTACGGGAACAAATGCCATAACGGAG
>JAAUPO010000370.1 GCA_012033095.1 Synechococcaceae cyanobacterium RL_1_2
TTTGGCGGACTTCATTAGTTAAAATTTAGGTGATTTCCCCCAGAATGGAGGCAAAGGGGGCTGTTCAAACATCGGGAGCATCTCAATTATGTAAATTGCCTACTTTGCTAACGACAAAATAGGGGTTTCAACTCCTAAGATGAGTGTTTCTGCAAAAGTGAGATGCTCCCCAAACAGTCTCTAAGCGTACGGTCATGTCCCTTCGGTTTTTGCCATGGGCTATAAAGTCCTTGGGTGAAGTGACAAGGCCCAGCTATAGCTATATCGCAATCCTAAATAGCTTGTGGCAATTGAGTACATTGAAAGCTAAGTCTAGCAGGACTTACGCAAAAATTTCGATTCTGTCCTGGAAACCAGGGTGTTTGGGGACAATCATTCAAGCAAGTCCCTCAAATTTGGGGGATTTAGGGGGCTTTTGCGTAAGTCCTATCTAGTAAAGATCTTCATGTTATGACCTCGTTAGGACTGCTATAGCCATAAATATCAAAACATTTCCAAGAGTTAAAAAGCTTGTGTAGTGAGATTTTAACCATGATTAACATAATTAACATGATTAATCCGTTGCGATCGGATTGGCTAGGGCGATAACTTGCCTGACTAAAGCTATAACTCTAATGAAGTTAACCCATAAAAAAACCCTTCTATGGTTAAGAAAGGGTTTTTTATTACTCACTCGTTGTTGACTAGTCTAAATTGACCTACCGAGAAGAGCGGTTGTAGCTAGCAGATTTTTTGGAATAGCCATCGTTTTTATCTCGACGGGAGTAGTTTTTGCTCCGGGGGCCGTTACTACTATTTTTACCTTTAATAATGGGTTTATTAAATCCGGATTCAGGTACATCCCAATCCTGTTTCATCCAGTCGGGGCAATTTTGATCGTAGATCATTTGTAATGCGGCGGCTGCGATCGCTTGGGGATCATACTCTTCATGGAGTTCATTCACTAAATGGAGGAATGAAGCCATTCTTTCCCCTGCCAAAGCTTCTTTCAATTCGCCCTTGAGTTTTTCTAAGCGTTGTCCTTCCACTTGGGTACGGTTAGGAATTTTATGGAGCACAATGCGTTGTTTTAAGCGGCGTTCAATTTGGCTAAGTAAACGGCGATCGGAGGGTTTAATTAAAGCTAGAGCAATACCACTTTTGCCCGCACGACCAGTACGACCAATGCGGTGGATATAGGTCTCAGGACTATCCGGTAGATCATAGTTGATCACATGGGTCATTTGCTCCACGTCTAGACCCCGAGCGGCAATATCCGTCGCCACAATCATATTCACTTTCCCTTGACGGAAACGCTGTACCAGTCTTTCCCGTTGGCTCTGACTTAAGTCCCCATGGTATTCGTCCACATTTTGGCCCGCTTCCTGGAGATAACTAGTTACTTCACTGGCGGTACGCTTGGTACGAACAAAGATAATGGCAGCCTCAGGGGATTCCATTTCAATGATGGGTAACAAAGCTTTGGTTTTTGTCCAACCCCGTGGCACATGGTAAATGCGTTGTTCAATGCGATCGGGGGTGGTTTCGGTTTGTTGAATATTGATGGTAGTCGGATCAATTAAGAAATCATTAACTAATTCTCTGATCGCAGGGGGCATGGTAGCGGAAAAACAAGTAGTTTGCTTTTCTTTAGGGGCTTGGGAAAGGATTTTTTTCACGTCATCAATGAAGCCCATACTTAGCATTTCATCCGCTTCATCCAATACGGCCCATTGAATTTTACTTAAATCTAATTTTTTGCGATCGAGGAGATCAATCACCCGACCAGGGGTTCCCACGACGATGTGTACCCCCCGTTGCAAAGAACGAATTTGACGCTCCATGGACTGACCACCACAGACGGTTAGCACGAATAAACGACGGCTGTGATTACTAAAATCCTTGATCGCTTCAGTTACTTGCTGGGCTAATTCCCTGGTGGGAGAAAGAATTAACGCTTGCACTGATTTATTATCAGGATCAATCTGTTGGATAATGGGTAAGGAAAATGCTGCCGTTTTGCCAGTACCAGTCTGGGATTTACCCACTACATCCTTACCTTGAAGCAGTTCAGGAATGGCTTTGATTTGAATCTCGGTGGGTTCGGTAAAGCCCAGATTTTCTAAGTAAGTTACTAAATCGTCTGATAAACCGAGGCTTTGGAAAGTGGTAGTCATAGGGTTTGAATAAGAGCTTAAAGGGTTGTCTAAAGTTGGAATATGAAATTTCGTTATTATTGATGTTTAATCAACATTATCCGCAGACCCAATGGATAGGGATGGCAGGGATTCCACCGGTTTAGACCCAAGCCCGTAGCCTTGATCCAAACTGTTTCCACAGGGAACTATTTAACTAATCTGGCATTAACTCCCCATACAAATCGTAGGGGGTTGCCTCTGTTACTTTTACCGGATAAATTTGGCCTAAGGTGGCTGAACCTTTGACGTAAATTAAGCCATCTACTTCAGGAGCAAAACGGGCAGAACGACCAATGAGAATTTCTTCTGCGGGGTTTTCCTGCTCAATTAAGACTTCAACGGTACGACCAATAAATTGTTCGTTTTGTTGTAAAGATAGGGGCTGTTGTACAGCCATCAATCTTTCCTTGCGTTCTAGCTTAATTTCTGGGGCCACCTGGTGGGGTAGATCATGGGCTGCCGTACCTGGCTCTGGAGAAAAAGTAAAAACTCCCACATGATCAAAACGATGGCGTTGGGTAAATTCTAACAAATGCTCAAAGTGGGCTTCTGTTTCCCCCCGGAAA
This sequence comes from Synechococcaceae cyanobacterium RL_1_2, assembly GCA_012033095.1. Taxonomy (GTDB): domain Bacteria; phylum Cyanobacteriota; class Cyanobacteriia; order Cyanobacteriales; family JAAUPO01; genus JAAUPO01. The sequence goes on from JAAUPO010000370.1 coordinate 2,744, forward strand.
ACCGACAATAAAGGTTGTCCTAAAGGTAGCATCAGGTAAAGCTGATTTCAGATTATTGATGATATCATCATTGACCCGCCCTTGCCATGGTCGGTTCATGGCTTTGAGAATTTCGGGATGGGAATGTTGTAGGGGCAAATCGAGGTAAGGCAACACGTTAGGTGTATCCTGCATGGCTTTGATCACGTTGGGGGTCAAGCCTGTGGGATAGGCGTAGTGCATCCGAATCCAGGGAATATCTACGGAGCCGAGGGCCCTTAGTAATTCATCTAGTTTGGGTTTGCCATAAATGTCTAAACCATAGTTAGTGGTAATTTGGGAAATCAGGATTAGTTCCTGTACCCCTTGACTAGCTAGGATTTTAGCTTCTGCCACAATGGATTCGATGGGCCGCGATCGCTGTTTTCCCCGCAGATGGGGAATAATGCAAAAGGCACAGCTATAATCACAACCTTCGGCAATGCGGAGGTAGGCGACCCCTTCGCTGGTGGTGCGATAGCGGGGAATGGTTTCATCGGCTATGTATTGGGGTTCTGGGGAAACTTCTGTCACCCGTTCACCCCGTTCGACGCGATCGATCACACTAGCTATTTTTTGATAATCTCCAGTACCGACAATCGCAACTGCTTCGGGAATTTCTGCGAGTAACTCTTGTTGGAAATGCTGGGCCATACAGCCCGCAATCACGATCTTCTTATTAGCTTCTGCTAACTCCACTAGACTACGAACGGACTCTGTTCTTGCTTCTTCAATAAAGGAACAGGTGTTTACTATGACGTAATCCGCTAATTCTTCGTTGGAATCTACCTGATAGCCTGCTTCTGCTAGCAAACCAATCATATGTTCCGAATCTATACGGTTTTTTCACAGCCTAGATGGGAAACAGCAATAGTTGGCTTATTGCCCATGCTTAATTGATTAATCCCTCTTCTTTTTCCAAAAATGTGCATATTTTTTCTTAGTGACAAGGTTACCTTAACATAATTTCACGATTCTGGGAGTATCTAATTCCTAACATCCTGGCAAAATAAGCACTTTTTTATAGGCA
>JAAUPO010000371.1 GCA_012033095.1 Synechococcaceae cyanobacterium RL_1_2
CAATATGGAGATGCCAAGACTCCAAGGTGACAAGTACGATAAGTCTGACAAATATGGAGATGGTAAGGACTCCAAAGGTGATAAGTACGATAAGTCTGACAAATATGGAGATGGTAAGGACTCCAAAGGTGATAAGTACGATCGCTGTGAAGAAATTGATGCTGGCATAGAAATCAACAAAGTTACCAACGGTCAGGATGATTTATCCGTAGTTGCTGGTGCTGCCATTACCTGGACCTATGAAGTAACAAATACCGGCAATGTGGCCCTTCGGAATGTAATTGTTGTTGATGACAATGGAACTGCTGGGGATACATCCGATGACTTTAAGGCTATCAATTTTACCGGTGACAATAATGGCAATGGTCTGTTAGATCCTGGTGAAAAGTGGGTTTATACCGTTGAAAGCACCGCCGTTGAGGGAGCCTATAGTAACATTGGTACTGTCAGTGCGGATTATCCAGGCACCAACAGCAACCAAAATAACCTTCGTTACGGTATCTCCCATGTAATCTATCGTTTAGATGATGGTTCGACATTTAAGGTTGATCAATATACTGGGGATATTAAGAATTCCGCTGACCCAACAAAATATATTGCCGCGATCGAGGATAGAACTGGAAAATCCGTTGCAAGTTATACGATCAAAGCTGGACAATATTATTTTGATCGCCAAGGAAATAAAATAAGTCCTGTTTCCCATCAAGCCGACTGTACTGTTAATGCCAGTCAGTTATCAGCGTCAGAGATTAAAAACACCATCACTATTACCGATAGCGATGCTAGCAACTATTTCGGTACTAAGCCCATCATTGAAGCCGCTCCGGATATTGATGTGGAAAAATATGTTTCCTTTGATAACGGCATTACTTGGTTAGATGCGGATACCGTGGCCGATGGGCCCGACGTGGCTTCTGGCAACAATCCCCAATTCAAATTCATGGTTACCAATATTGGTAATGTGGCGTTACAAGATATTGTGCTCAAGGATGACACCTTTGATCTAAATGGTTCCGCACCTGGTACACAGATTCAGTTTGCAACCCTAGAGGTGGGGGCGACCAAGGAATTTATCTTTACCGATGCCCAATGGCAATTGGGACAACATACCAACACGGCTACCGTTACTGGCGTATATAAACAGGAAGTGATCGGCAGCCCCACGGTTCGCCATTACACCATTGATTTTGACAAAGATAGTCAAGGTAATACCTTAGCGGCGGGTACCATTATTGATGATGAATACAAAGGCTGGGGGGTAACAATCTCTACGAATAAACCCTACGGCACTATGATCTTCGATAGTGCAAACCCCACTGGAGGGGATTACGATCTAGCTACTACCTCAGAAAAGAACATTTTGATTATTTCTGAAGATGGCGATCGCAATGACCCCGATGACGAAGCCTGTGGTGGTTCGATTATCTTCAAATTTGATGATGCGGTGGAAATTAAATCCATTGGTCTGGTGGATATTGAAGAATCTGGCGGCAAAATTTACACCACCGACAAGGATGGCAACGTGAAGGTTACCAATATTCCAGGGGTCGGCAACAATAGTCTTCAAACCCTCACCATTGACGATGGGGATGTTGTTAAAGTTGAGGTGGTCTTAAAGGGTAGTGGTGCCATATCCGGTTTAAATTTCAATCGTGTCCTAGAAGGCGGCACCGGCTCTGAAACCATCATCGTGGGTGACCAAGACAGTGCCAATTACTTTGGTGTTAACCCCGCGATCGCCATCGACAAAGTAACCAATGGAGCCGATGGCCAACAAATTGTGGCTGGTTCTAACATCACCTGGACTTACACCGTAGTCAACCAAGGTAATGTAGCTCTAGCGAATATTGTCGTTACCGATGACCAAGAAGGATTAGCAACCTATGTCTCAGGGGATAATGGCAATAACGTTTTAGATACTGGAGAAACCTGGATTTATGAAATCCAAGGTACCGCCACCCTCGGTAACTACGCCAATATCGGTACGGTGCAAGGTAAGTATATTGATGATTTGGGTAATGTGGTGAATCTTTCCCAAGCTGACGGCAGTAGTTACTTTGGCTTTGAGGAATTCATTCCTAACCCCGCGATCGCCATCGACAAAGTAACCAATGGAGCCGATGACCAAGCCATTTTAGCTGGTGCTAACATCACGTGGACTTACACGGTAGTCAACGAAGGTAATACCGCCCTATCCAACGTTACGGTCACCGATGACAAAGAAGGCGTTGCCACCTATGTATCGGGGGATAATGGCAACAACATTCTAGATGTCGCTGAAACCTGGGTTTATGAAATTCAAGGCACAGCAGGGGTTGGTAACTATAGCAACCTTGGGACTGCCACGGGTCAGTATGTTGATAGCTCGGGTAACGTAACTAATTTATTGGCATCCGATGGTAGTGGTTATTTTGGTGCGAACCCCGCGATCGCCATCGACAAAGTGACCAATGGAGCCGACGGCCAAGAAATTTTAGCTGGTGCTAACATCACTTGGACTTACACGGTAGCCAACGAAGGTAATACCGCCCTATCCAACGTTACGGTCACCGATGACAAAGAAGGCGTTGCCACCTATGTATCGGGGATAATGGTAACAACATTCTAGATGTCGCTGAAACCTGGATTTATAAAATTCAAGGCACAGCAGGGTCGGGAACTATAGCAACACTGGAACTGTTACCGCCAATTACGTAGATGATTTAGATAACGTACTGAATCTATCTAGCTCCGATGACAGTAGCTATTATGGTTTTGAGGAAGAGATTATTGGTTGTGAACCCAAGGCTGTAATCAACATTGATTATCCTGCGTTGGATTTTGATCCAAATCGTTCTTCTACCCAATACCCCAATCTACTTTCTGGTAGTTTCTTCTTAATTCCTCAAGGGGATACCTGCATTGATAATTTAACCGTACAATACACGATCGCCACCAACATTGAAGGTGGCCAATTGCTTACTTATAATGGCGCGATCGATCGACTGTGGTTAGATAACGGTAACTATGTTAAAGATGCTGGCGACACCTTAATTACCGATAGAACTAACTTAGATATTTCCCTAGGTGCTGGTGTGTTCCAACAAGTGTTCTTTGAACTCGATTCTACCGCGATTAAATTAGCCGGAGGTTCGGTGCTATCTGGGGTTGCCCAGGTAAATACCGGCACACCCTTCGCTTCCAGCTTAACTTTATTTGGTTAAACCCTAGTCCCCATCTGCTTCCAAGCAAAACTAGTTGGTATCTATTGCCTTAACTGGTGTCTTAAGAAAAACTCCATCGTTGGGATCAAGGACGATGGAGTTTTTTATGAATGGGCTAATCTACAAGGATTTTGGTTTTGATTACACATTGAGCAATTTTAGCCATTTCAATTTAATCAACACCATGGGTAATACGAAAGCCGTAAGCATATTTAGATCTGGCATGATTGATGATCAATAGAGCTCAAAACATGCCATAGCAAAAACAATCATCCCACACTAAATCCAATTGACTATATTAAGAGTATTGCTCCTCTAATTTTAAGAGGATTAGGATTTAAGTTCAAACCCCTAAATCCCCCCAATTTTCGGGCCTTGCTTGAGCGATTTTCCCCAAACATCCCCAAGCGTCATGGTTCCCAGGACAGAATCAAAATTTTTGCGTAAGTCATGAGGATGTTTGAAAAGCCGCCCCCCTTGCCCCCCAGTCTGGGGGAAATTACCTAAATTTTAAGCAATTTTAAGCAATTAAGTTCGCCAAATTGGGGGATTTAGGGGGCGACTCCACAACATTTGATACTTTCA
>JAAUPO010000372.1 GCA_012033095.1 Synechococcaceae cyanobacterium RL_1_2
ATTAAAAAGCTTGCTCAGATAGGGTTTTGCCGCTACTGTTATCAAAAAATCGGTTCAACACTTGTTTAACAATGCTTTCCAGGCTGTATCCTCCTTTAACAGCCCCTAGTCAAGCCCTTCCGCGATCGCTTGTTACTTAAAGAGCCGAAAGATTGCTGTTCTGGCCAGGGGCAAATATTTTAAGGATTACTTCTATTTCTGAAAGCATCGACAATCGACATTGGGCACTGGATAGCGAAACCTTAGGCTAAATTAGGGGGAACCCGTTTCCCTTGCCAATGCTTAAGGGTTTTCTCGATCGCACTTCTGAGATCCGTTTTTTTTACTTCCTTGCCATGGTTGGGATCATGGTTTTCCATAAACACCACACTTTCAATTTGAGGTAAGTAAAACAATTGAAAGAGAAGATTCATCAAAGGAATACTTTTGGCCCTGAGGTCATTATCCCCAGTATTTTTAAATGATCTGCGTCCTCAACACTAGCAAAGGCGTAAATGACGGATTTAGTGACATCGGGCTCAAGACGATTTCTGAGGGTAGTCACCACCAGACCCTTACTTAAACTCTCAACAATAAAATAATGGGAGCGAGGAAGTTGGGTCGCCAGGGCTTTAAGTACGGGCCCAATTACTTCCGCCATAATGGCTGGGGTAAGGCCATCCTGGGGAGCCTGTTCTATTAAGTGCTTTAGTTGTAAGTCTAAATCCAAGCTCATAGGTATATATATCTCTAAAGTTACGCAAATTGTTACAATTTGTTTAGAATGGAGGTATCAAAAATTAACTTAATCGTCTTACTACTTTAATCATTATGGCCGATACTGAAACCAAAACTGTAACTGAACCTAAAGTCACCCCTGATTTACCAGAACCCAAATTTGGTTTCAATCATTATGCAGAAATTCTTAATGGTCGCATGGCGATGATTGGCTTTATTCTGGCCCTTGGCATTGAGTATATAACTGGCCAAGGGGTCATGACCTGGTTAGGCCTTAAATAGAGCCAACCCTTGGGTAAATAATAAATTTGTTCCTTTTTTATGACTAATCCGATCGCTAAACGTCTGAAGTCCACCTACCGCAAAGAAAGGGTATCTAGCTTCATTTTTATTATGGGCACCGTCGATATCGTGATCGGTAGTGGAACGAGTGGCTCCTTGGTAGCGATCGGTTTATTGTTTGCAATGACCGGCATCGGGTGGAGATGGTGGAATAATCAAAAACCACCAGCGATCGAGCAACGAGCTTCTTCCCCCCGCTATCTACAACCTGCATCCGATCGCGGTAAACCCCTACCCCTAATCATCAACGATCGTTATCGTTCTAAATAGTTTTCTAAATATTTTCTAAATAGTTTAGTTTTTTATTGCTGCCGCCATTGCCGGTAATTGTTGTTAGCGATCGCGTTGAAGAAACAACAATTTCAAGTGCTTTTAAGAAAGCTCGACCTCAACTATTCCCAGGGATTTGATCTAACCTTAAGAAAGTGTTTGCAAAGTATCAAATGTTGTTGAGTCGCCCCCTAAATCCTCCAAAGTTGGGGGACTTGATTGGTTAAAATCTAGGTGATTTCCCCCAGAATCGGGGGCCAGGGGGGCTTAATAAATCTGCTCTAAGGAATAAGAAATTAATAACATCTAAAACTTAAATCCCCATTAGGTTACCTTCACTCGCAGGAGACCCCGCAAATCGCTAAGTTATTTAATTCACGATCCTAAGGCGTGAAAAGTCGTTAACGTAATAAATTGAAGGCGATCGCTACCCCAGCTCCAACGGCCGTATTGATAATATTGACTACTTCATTGGTGAGGATGGCAAATTTTTCTTGGAGGGTAGCCCCAATCAAGCTTTCCACATTGGTCGCAATAAACGCCGCCGCGATCGTGATGACGATGCCCAGGGGATCAATCAAATTAACCCCATAGGCCAGGAAGGCGATCACCATGGAGCCACCGATGCCAGCTAGGGTTCCCTCTAAGCTAATAGCTCCTTCTGTGCCCCTAGGAACGGGTTTAAAGGTGGTAATTAAAAAAGTAGTTTTACCGTAGGCTTTGCCAATTTCGCTGGCCGTTGTGTCGGCTAATTTAGTGGCAAAACTAGCGGTATAGCCTAGGTACCACAAGGTTTTCATGGCAGGGAAAAACACAAAACCCAGGGCACAGATTGTCCCCACGAGGGCCGAACCCCAGACATTTTCCGGGCCCCTCGCGCCCCCCCTAGACTCCGCAATGCCTTCGGCTTCTTTTTGAGCGGCTTTAACTTTAGTTACCCCAGACCCCACCGCAAAATATACCATTACGATCGCGTAACCCTGCCATCCTAAGGTAGCCCAAATAATTACCCCCAGAGCATAGCCATGGACTAACCCCCAAGGGGTCAATAATTTTTTGGGAATGATTGCCGCGATCGCTAACAATACCCCGTTTAAGATTGCCCCAATGAGCCAACTATTTTCTAACATGGTTTTACCAATTTGAGGATAGGGTTAATAACTACAACGCTAGAGTAACAACAAGCTGAGGGGGTTGGAAATAAAGTAAAACAACCTAGGGTGAGCTATGGGGGGAGCCAAGATCAATCATTTATCAAGCATTTACTATTTTAATTTGACTGGTCATGAATCGATTCATCCAGGTTTCCAAATATTTACGATTGGCCACTTGTTCCTGGGGATTAGTGGTATCTAAGGGATGGGGAGCTAAACCCTTGATCGCCGCCGTCGTCACGCAGTACATGGACTTTTGGAAACTTTCACAAATTTTAATTAATAAATCCCCTTCCCCCCGAACGCCCTGACGATAGTAGTTTAATAAATAGTCCGGTAGGTAATGACGCATATCCTGCATCAAGAGGGTAGGGGGAATGCCTGCGCCCCCAATGGGTAAGGGATCAGCAAATAATGCACCATAGGTAAACGCTCCTTGATCATTGGGGATTTGGCCCGCCTGGGCATTATAGGAAATGGTGCCAGGGAATGGTGCCCCCCGGAAAAAGATGGCTTCTACATAAGGTACCGCCGTATCCATTAAAAAGGTAATACCTTCGGATTCAGGAATTAGTGAAAATTTTTCCCCTTTCCATTCCACTTCATAGATGATCGGGCGGGCGGCATCGGCGACTAAACCATCTAGAATGTGCTGCACCACATCAGGAATTGTTGTTATTTCCCCTGCGTCATAACGATCGCTTAGGGATAAAAACATATCACTCATCACCCGCCAAAATTGACCTAGGGCACTATGGTACACCGATTGGCGCAGTAGTTCCCGTAGTAATTCAGGGAGTAATTTATGAACCCCTCGGACAAGGGGATTGCCTTTAAATCGATGGGCAATTAAGCGATCGCAGGCCGCAATAAATTTTGGTTGTTCAATATAACTATCTAAAGCTCCGCCCCCATGCCACATCATCCCCCTCATGCAATATTCTGCATATTCATAATTAATGCGATCGTGCCACCAATGTTTCACTAAGCGATCGCGATTAACCTGGCCGTTCAAGTATTTAAAGAAAGGAAAAAATGTCAAAAATTGATGATCGGCGACATAGCATAAATTAATGGAATAAGCATCTAGAACCACACCGTAACTTTTGAGAATGCCCACTACCTCCATCACATGGTGCGGACTATCCTTTAACAAAGCTTCCCCTGCTTCTAGGCGTTGAACAAATTCACCCAGGGGATGGCGAGAAGCGGATGGGGGACTAGTGACCATAGGTAATGCTTACTAAATAAGACTAAATACTAGATAGGAAAAAATTAAACGTAAAATATTGCTTATGCTTA
>JAAUPO010000373.1 GCA_012033095.1 Synechococcaceae cyanobacterium RL_1_2
ATCAAGGCCGTTATCTTGTCCTTGATGAAGGGCATGGGGTTGATCGGTAATGAAGGGAGCCACGATCGCGATGGCGTAATGCTCTAGGGCTTCCACTAGATCGCCGTAGGTGTATTGAGTTAAGCCGGGTTTAAGATAGGCCTGCAAGGGTTGGGGGTTAGCGGGATAACGTTGGCCTAACTCCACCGTTAATGGGTCAAAATCTAAGTTTAAATCCTGGGCGATCGCTTGGGTCAAACCGGGGCGATCGCTGGTGGGGTAACGGGCAATGGCAATAGCTAAATCCCGTAACTGCTCCCCCGTCGGACATTGACCTAAAATGTGTAACCCATCCCGAATTTGGGCTTCTTTGAGTTCACAGAGATAACCATCCAGGGTTAGCAGTAACCGATCTAAGCGATCGCTGCTGGTGTCAGTGGTTAACCCTAGCTCCTGGTCAAGATGGGAGGTTTTTAACACCTGATCTAAGCGATCGCGGATGGTGGGGAGCCGTTGGGGATCGAGGGATTGGGCTTGGTAATATTCATCGATCAGCCCTTCCACCTCCTGTAACTGCCCATACAGTTCAGCCCTGGTGAGGGGGGGGGTTAAATGATCTAAAATCACGGCCTGGCCCCGTCGTTTTGCTTGGGCACCTTCCCCCGGATCATTGACAATGAAGGGGTAAAAATGGGGTAGAGGACCCAAAACAATTTCCGGGTAACAGGATCGACTTAACGCCAAACTTTTCCCCGGTAACCATTCCGCATTGCCATGTTTACCCACATGGACTAGGGCGTGGACCTGCCATTGGAGCCGTAACCAACAGTAAAAGGCTAAATAATGGTGGGTGGGTTCTAAATCCGGAGCATGGTAATTTAAACTCGGATCGCGATCGTAACCCCTAGAGGGTTGAATCCCTACAAAAATATGACCTAATTGCATCCCCGCGATCGCAAAATCCTCCTCCGGCAACGGCCCCCAGCGATCGATCACCGCCCTTTGGACATCCTCCGGCAATGTTAAAAAATAGGCCTGATAATCTTGATGGGCTAAAGTTTGGTTAACCTGCCGTAAGGGTTGCAACTCCAGATCATTGGTCACCCCCTGGGTTAATTGGGCCATTAAGCGATCGCTATCCCCTGGCATTTCCCCAACCCTGTAACCCGCCTGGTTTAAGCAGTGGAGAATTTCCACACAACTAGCTGGGGTATCTAAACCAACCCCATTGGCAAGGCGACCATCTTTGTTGGGATAGTTAGCCAAAATCAAAGCAATGCGTCGCTGTTCCGGGGCCGTAGAACCCAACCTTACCCAATTTTCCGCTAGGGCTGCCACAAAATCCACCCGATCTGCTTCCCCTTCATACCCCACCACCTCCGTTTCTAAGCGATCGTCGTAGTGACCTAGCCCTTTAAAGGAAATGGCCCTTGTAAAAATGCGGCCATCCACCTCCGGTAACGCCACATTCATGGCCATATCCGGCGGGGTTAACCCGAACCAACTATTCGCCCATTGTTCCCGACTCGATCGAGATAGCACCACCTGTAACACCGGCACATTAAGGGCTGACCACAGGGCAGTCGGCTCTTGCTGATCAAATTTCCCCACCGCAAAACTAGTGGTATTGACAATTAAGCTAATCCCCTGGGATTCAATCGCTTCCCGTAACTGCTCCTGCACCTCCCCTTCCTGTAACGACGATACAAACCAAGCCCCCACCCTTAACCCTCGCCCCCTTAGGTTAGCCATTAACTGATCAATGGGGGCCGTATTGCTCGCCAAATAATGGGAACGGTAAATAAAATCGCGATCGCGGGGTGATCATCCTGGCTATAACAACCAAATTTCGGCACCGGCTCCGGTGGGCCATAGGGATAATTTTTCTGTAATAATTTGTGGCCCAAGTACCTCAAACCTTGCCCTAGGTTATGTTTTCCCCCTTCACAAAAATATTGCCATAGTTGGTAACTGATCCCAAACTCCACCGTACTATGGCTCATCAAGGTGGGGTCGGGGCGATCGTCCCCAGGCATCACTATTAATTGGATTTGGTGAGCTTGGGCCAACCCTTTCACCACCTCCAAACCATAGCTCCAATAGGCCCGCCCCCCCAATAACCTCACCACAATCACCTTCGCCCACCGGGCCACCCCTTCGGCGTAACTATCAATACTTAACTGCTGCTGCAACTGCAATAAATTAACCCCCCGCACCGTTGGAAAGTCTGGCGGAAAATCCACCTGGGCCAAGGTTTGAATGTCCGTATCCGCCGCCGTCATGATAATTACTTCCCCAGGGGTTTGTTCTACAAAAATCACCCCTTCCGTATCTGGTGTCCAGCCCCCCGCGATCGCTTTTAATTTATGCATTGTTAAGTAATTTGAAGTAAATGATCATTACAATAAATTGTTTAAAAATAGTTAGAAAATCTAGATTTATGGGCTTTTATCCTTCATGCTTAAGGGGAGGTAAAAGTCCTTATTTATGGGCTTTTATCCTTCATGCTTAAGGGGAGGCAAAAGTCCTTTTTTTCTCACTGTCTAAACCCTGGGAGAGCGCCGTCTAATTGAAGTCCTTGCTGCATTTATCCATTTCCTCGTATTCCCCCATATCATGTTTGATTTTAACCAAGAAGGCTCCTTAGTAAAATTCAAGTGCTCCCCTTTTGCCTTTACCTGTTTATGCCAACTATGGGAAAAACCAAAACTAAATCCGCAAAACATTCTAGTTTATTCATCACAGAAAATATTTTAGCCCCCGTTAAAGATCAGCTCTGGCGACTGATTTTATCACCGGATTTTTATGCCTTACTAGTTGCTAATAAACAGAATGGTTGTTATGACGCAGAAATCACCTTCGATCGAGAAATAATTCAAGATTTTTTAAGTCATTTATCAACTCAACTACCCTCTAGTCATACCCTTCAGCAACGTTTAAAACTAGAACTCCATCGTGACCAGCGTTTTAATCATCGTTTTGTATTTGAGCTAATCAAAATATTAGTTGATAACGATCAATATATTTCTCTACAAAAATCCATTGGGCATAAAATTCCACAACAACTGTCGGAATTACTAGATCCCATCACCACGTTATTAACCCTCGATCGCTTGTTTATTTATCAACTAGATACGGTTAATTCCATTGTTTATGAAAGATTAAATCCCAATTTAGCCATTGATTTTTTATCTAATTTAGAAAACCAAAATGACTTGGTAGATCTTCCCCACCAAATTGATTCCTATCGTCAGGGTAAAACCCTTGTGACGAATGATATCCGGCAAAGTAATTGTTCCCTTGATTGGCAACGCTCCATGGATCAATTAGGGGTTCAATCCGTCGTGATTATTCCAATTTTAATGGAAGATCAACTATGGGGTTTATTAACGGCCCATCGACGGGAAAATGTTCCTAATTGGAATAACCATGATCTTCAAATCTTGAGTATGGCCGCGATCGCGATCTCTAGTCACTTTAACCATCTCAAAACCAACGAATTATTAAAACGACGCAACCAAAAACTAGAACATAAAATTATTGGACAAAATCAAGAAATCCAAGATATTTTAATCACCACCCAGATTGCCCAAGACTCAAAAAATGATTTTCTTGAAACCATGAGCCATGAATTAAGGACTCCCCTGACCTGTGTTATTGGTTTATCAAGTACGTTGCTCCATTGGTCTTTAGATCCAGATAATCCCCTCATTTCCTTTGATAAACAAAGAAAATATCTGCAAAGTATCCATGACAATGGTCGCCATTTATTGGATTTAATCAATAATATTTTAGATTTTTCT
>JAAUPO010000025.1 GCA_012033095.1 Synechococcaceae cyanobacterium RL_1_2
TTCTCAAGGGTAAACTCTGTCTGCCTTTTCTCTTCTTTTCCTTTTGCTCAACCAATTTCTGCAAGTTTTCCGGTAGAGGCTCTTTCATCAAGATAAAAGTTTGTGCCGTTTGGAATATATTCGCCACAACAATGTACATCAAGACCCCAGCCGGTAGGGGGAAAACAAAAACATACCGCTAAAAATAATCGGGGTAATTTTGTTGACGGTCTGTTGTTGATCCGGGCCAGCACTTCCCGTGGAAGTACCCGATAACTGTTGGTTCACATAAAGGCTAATACCAAAGAATAGAACCATACCGAGAATATCCCAGTTAATGGATTTATCTTCATTAACTACCCCCACTTGACCCAATGCTTTAATAAAGAGAAATCCTTTATTAGATGCTAAGCCAGGAATTTCAGCTTGTATTGTTGCTGAACCGGTGGAAAGGGCTTTGATTTTACCATTTTCATCAATGGTGACACGATCTTCCCCTTTGGTGACACTCCATACCGGGTTTAAATCATGTCCGGGATACTCAGTCCTTAGACTATCTAGGGTTTTACCAGAAGGAGTTTGGAACTCGATCTGGGCATTTTCTCCGACCCCTAGCTTATTGCCAGTGGGTAAGATTGCTTGCACGGAATAATGAACGCCATCTTCTACGTAAAGGTTTTGGGGTTTGGTATTGAACGAGGTAAATTGCACCTGCTCAATTTTTTCTTGGGGCAGTACCTGAACCTCAACGTTATATTTAATGGTGGCAAACGGCGATCCCCTTAGGGTAGCAAAAAGAGCAAACAGGATGGGCATTTGTAAGAGCAAGGGTAAACAACCAGCTAAGGGGTTACCAAACTCCTGCATGAGTTTGCCTAATTCTTCTTGTTGTTTGGCGGGATTATCTTTGTAACGGGCTTTGATCTCGTCTTGCCGTTCTTTCATCAAAGGTTGGGTAATACGCATTTTGCGCATATTACGAATTTGTCCGGCACTGAGGGGATAGACCCCAAAACGCACCACTAAGGTCAAGGCAATAATCGCAAATCCATAACTAGGGAAAATCCCATAAAAAAAGTCAAGGATTGGCAACATCACATTGTTGGATAAGAAGCCGATACCAAAATCCATAGGTCAGGGGAGTTGTAAATTAACTAACTAAATTTTTTAATTATCTGTTTTTAATTATTAAAGTTACTAGGAACTAGGCATTCCATCAATAAAATTGTGCTTTTAGTTGTGCTAGTAAATATTGAATGTGGGTTAATCTGGATAGATCTGGTTTTTTTGTTCATTGCGTGAATGATTTTGATCAAAAAAAGTCCAGATACTTAACCAGATATTTAATATAGTGAGAGCTAGGTAGGAATAATTTAAAAATGATTTAAGTTTGCCTAACCTGTCTAAAATACAGAGTAAGAATAAATTTTAGCTAACTACTAGGACAAAAGTTGCGCAAAAAACTGTAAATAGTCCTGAAAGCTTTACGCAGTAAGGATTACAGTTAATTTCACTAGAGCACTTGTGAGGCAAGGGTTTAAGGTTTTTGTCCTGTAGTTAGAAATTTTAGTTTTAGTTTTAGATCTAAGATCTAAGTTTAAATCTAAAATTTTTTGGATTTATTTAAATTGATAGTTTTTACGCAAAGCCGGTAGGGAATATTTATGGTTTAGTTTAATTTTTCACTATCTATATCGGACTATATCGGATCAATGAATAGGTCATTCATCAACGATCGATCAATCGCTACTAGTTATTCACTAGAATTTGACTAGATATTAAAAATATTAAAGATTATTTAAAAGCGATCGCTTGATCGCTTAGCGGGAAGTAATCGCTTCGATCGATCTACCGGTTTTGGCGGACACTTTTTCTGCAATGTAGTCATAAATTTCTTTATATTTAGGCACAGCCCTCAGTTCCAGACGACTACCATCTTTGAGGGTGACCACCATATCTCCCATAGACCAATACCCCGGGCACTTTTACGATTTTGGTAACTTCAGCGTAAATTAGGTCTGTGCGATCTTGACCGCGCCAACCACCAGTAACGGAAATACGGCGATCGGTGATCCGATAACGTAGCCAAATGGCCCGCACGATCGCGCCAACGGTTAAAGGTAAACAAATGACAGTGAAGCCCAACAAAATATTGACGAGGAGATCGCCTTTGTGGGGAGGCCCTTCGTAAAATACAGTTTCTTTAATGCCCATGGATTATTTCTACTTTTATTAACAATTGCTCTAATTGTCGCAAAAAAACTCATATTGACATTCTTTTGCTGGGGGTAAAACCACTACTACAATTTTCCAATTTGGGTTGATTGTGGGTAATAATTCCCGAAAAGCTCTTTTGATAAAACGTTTAATTCGATTACGAACTACTGCTTTTTGCTAACTTTTTTACTAATGGTTACACCTAGTTGGGAAGGGGCAGGGAGAGAGGAGCTGATAGCCCTAAGGATTAAGCGATCGCTCCGAGCATAAATCCCTTTACGAAACACTTGAGCAAAGTCCTTCCTTGCCCTTAATCGGTGAATTTTGGGTAAACTCACGAGCCCAACCCACAGCAATTAAACGCTGAGGCGATGTCTTCCTTTTTTCCGACGGGACTGAATTACACGGCGACCACCGTAGGTTCTCATGCGGGCGCGAAAACCAAGTTTACGTTTTTGTTTCTTTTTAGTTCCCTTAAATGTAAGCTGGGCCACGGTTAGGCTACTCCTTTGAATTTATTGATTTTTTTTTAACTTTAAAGACAGCCTCTAATTTTATCATTAGCCCCTGGGTTTAGAACAGTCTGGTGGAAAGAAAGGGCGGAAACTGATTGGATAGTTTGCATCAATATGATTAGGACTTATGCACATGCCCCCTAAATCCACCAAATTTGGGGGGACTTGCTTGAACAATTGTCCCCAAACATCATGGTTTCCAGGACAGAATCGAAATTTTTGCGTAAGTCCTGATAAAAATTGATCGCTACAAGTCTGATGCTAAAAAGCTTTAATCGCACTTGTTCTAAGGGCCTATAATCATCACCAAATTCTGTAATCAGCGATCGCGCTATTTTGCAAAATCAACCGATTAAACGGAAGATCAGTTGAAGATCATTACTGATGGCATCGATAACAATCCCACAGTTTTTTGACATCATCTTGCCAAGCTCACCCCCAGGGTTATTTTTTTCATTGTTTGTCTATGGCCAGGGCCCCATCCGTACAATGGCAAACCTCAGATCAACAACCATTAATCTGGGGTTAAGCCTTTACTCGCTAACCATTCCCGATTAAAGATTTTAGATTGATAACGGGCTCCACTATCGCACAGAACAGTGACAATGGTGTGGCCAGGGCCCATCTGGTGGGCGAGTTTAACCGCTGCGGCCACATTAATCCCTACTGAGCCTCCCATAAATAATCCATCTTTGTACAGTAATTGGTAGATAGCCGCGATCGCCTCTTGGTCTGTAACCTGAATTGCATCATCCGCCGGTACCTGTTCCATATTGCCTGTAATTCTTCCCTGACCAATCCCTTCCGTGATGGAGTTCCCTTCCTTTTCTAAGGTTCCCGTTTTAATGTAGCTATAGAGAACACTTCCCATGGGATCAGCCACAACACATTTAATGTTAGGATTTTGCTCTTTAAAAAACATTGCCGCCCCCGCATAGGTACCCCCTGTGCCCGTAGCTGCCACCCATCCATCCAATTGACCATTAGTTTGGCTCATAATTTCAGGGCCTGTGGTTTCATAATGGGCTCGACGATTAGCTAAATTATCAAATTGATTAGCCCAAACCGCGTTAGGCTCCTCTTGCGCGATACGTTGGGACACTTTAACGTAATGATTGGGATCAGAGTAGGCGACTGCTGGCACCGTTGTTACTTCGGCCCCTAGAGTTCTGAGGGTATCAATCTTTTCCTGGGACTGGGTTTCTGGAATGACAATCACACAGCGATAACCCTTAGCATTGCAGATGTGAGCTAACCCAATCCCCGTATTCCCTGCTGTTCCTTCTACTACTGTGCCACCGGGTTTTAATAGGCCCTTTTCTTCCGCATCTTTGATGATGTAGAGGGCGGCCCGATCCTTAACCGAACCGCCGGGGTTCATAAATTCCGCTTTCCCTAAAATTTCGCAACCGGTTTGTTCACTAAAACTGGCCAGGCGAATCAGGGGGGTATTGCCGATCGCAGCGGTGAAATCCTGTTTAATATCCATAGTTTAATTAGGTTAGGGGGCGATAAACTCGATAGTCAATGTTAGGAAAATATTATCAATGGTTTCCACTTTCGTTAACCACCCGCCATCGACTTCCCCAGCAGTGAGATCTTCATAGAGTTTGGTGAAACGTAGAATATGGGATTTGGTTCGCCGTTCGGCGTAGGGCACCATCGTACCTGTGCGCATGATAAAGGCCCAATCGGAGGATTGAGCTAATAATAATTCCCTGGCTGCCTGGTTCAAAGCTTTGTGTTGAAGTTCGTCCTCTGGTTCCAATTGGCTGAGGGTGATCATCCGTTCCGCCGCTTTATGGAGATGGGGGTAGATCCAGCGGTTACTTTCGTTGAGCCAATATTCATGGAACCCATTGAGTCCCCAACTAGACTGGGCAGGACAGGCAATTTGTTGTTGGGGATTGTCCTGGAGATAACCGGATAGGTGCACCATACTAAACTGGCTCTGTTCATACCAGGATTTGCGGTATAAATAATCTAAAAACCACGGCCCTTCATACCACCAATGGCCGAACAGTTCTGCATCGTAGGGGGAAACCACCACCGGCGATCGATCCATGGTTTCAGCGAGGTGGGAAATTTGTTTTTGACGGTTCACCATAAAATCCCCAGCATGGTGGGCGGCTTTTTCTTTAGCCCAGTAGGGATCATAGAGAGCTTTTTGATCCGCTGCCGTCTGGCGGGAGGTAATACGGTGATATTTTATACCGGTATTTTTCCGTTGGCCGTCGGGCATGATGTAGGGCTTAATATATTCATAATCCGCTTCCCAACCCAAATCTTTGTAAAATTCTCGATACAACCCATCCCCCGGATAGCCCACTTGGGAAGACCATACCTGTTGGGAAGATTCATGATCTCGACCAAAGGCCGCCACTCCGGTTTCAGTATAGATTGGGGCATAGCTCCCATAACGGGGACGAGGGCGGGAATATAGTACCCCATGGCCATCAATGATGAAATATTTTAAACCGACATCCGCCAGCATCCGCTCCAAACCTTCATAGTAGGCACATTCGGGTAACCAAATGCCCCTAGGAGCCTGGCCAAAGTGATCTTGATAGTCTTCCACTGCGACTTTGAGTTGTCCCCACACCGCTTCTGGATATTGACGCATCAGCGGTAAGTAACCGTGGGTCGCCCCACAGGTCATGATGTCTAGGTTATTACTGTCTTGGAATTGTTTAAACACCCTAATCAAGTCACGATCGCAGTCTTCCCAGAACTGACGTATTTTGCCAAACTCCCCATGGTAAAACTCTGCTAAATATTTAAGATGGCCATGGTTATGGTGGTGTTCAATTTCTTTGGCACTCAGCTCTTGGAGTTTGGCCAGGTGCTGATCGTATCGCTCTTGGAGGAGGGGATCCTTCAACATTGCCACCAAGGGAGGGGTCAGGGTCAGGGTTAATTTAAAATCAATCCCGTCCTCCTTTAACCCAGAAAAACTTGTAACAGCGGGATATAGGTCTCGGTGATCGCTTCATACAGCCATTCCTCCTCTAGCACATAATCACTTTCCGGGTGGCGCACAAACGGTAAATGGGCATGAAGTACAAGGGCAAGATAGCCTGAAGCCATGATTTTTAGGTGGTAGTTCTGTCACTGTAAGGATTTTAAACTAAAACTTACCCCATCAGATCCGC
Source organism: Synechococcaceae cyanobacterium RL_1_2 (assembly GCA_012033095.1). Classification (GTDB taxonomy): domain Bacteria; phylum Cyanobacteriota; class Cyanobacteriia; order Cyanobacteriales; family JAAUPO01; genus JAAUPO01. The sequence continues at coordinate 5,864 of JAAUPO010000025.1, forward strand.
GATCGCCATGATTAATTCCCCACAGCCCGGTATCACGTTAATGGGAATCAATGGTTTGAATTATACCAAATCCGCCAGGTAGGATAAGGAAATGGTTGAAGCCATTAGGGGCTGTTTATAAAGTCAATTAAATTAGCATTTGCCCCCTAAATCCCCCAAATTTGGGAGACCTTTAATGACTTTTAATGATTTTAATGATTTTTCGAGAATCCTTCCCCCAGCATTGGAGACCGGGGGACTTTAGCAATTAGCTCCTAATCTCAGCCATAATTGGGATAAAGATTATTTTCCCATACTAAACAAAACGGTTTTGGGATTATCCCTCGACTTGCCAAGTTATTTAATTCACGATCCTTTACTTCTTTGGCTAGGGCGTACATGGTTGAGGAATTAGGTATTATGCCGCTGGCAATTTGCCGGAAGGAATAGAGGCGATTAAACGGCGGGTGTAATTAGTTTGGGGGGAGTTATAAATTTCCCCGGCAGCATCAATTTCTTCAATTTGGCCTTGGTTCATCACCATAATGCGATCGCTCATAAATTTGACCACGCTCAGATCATGGGAAATGAAAATGTAAGTTAGGCCAAATTCCTGTTGTAACTCTTTTAATAAATTCAATACTTGCGCCTGTACCGATACATCTAACGCCGAGACGGATTCATCACAGATCACAAACTTGGGGTTAATGGATAGGGCCCGGGCAATACAAATCCGTTGTCGTTGTCCACCGGAAAATTCATGGGGATAGCGATCGTACCATTCCGGTTTAAGGCCCACCCGCTCCATCAGATACAACACCCGCTCTTTGCGTTTTTGGCGATCTTTACCAATGCCGTGGATGATCAATGGTTCCGCGATGGTTTTACCGATGGTCATACGGGGGTTGAGGGAACTGTAGGGGTTTTGAAAAATGATTTGAATTTCCCGTCGTAACCCTTGGATGGTGGATGGTTTGAGGGGTTGGCCTTGAAAGAGAATTTTGCCCCTTAGGGGTTAATTAAACCCATCAGGGTACGGGCAATGGTGGATTTGCCGCAACCGGATTCCCCCACTAAGCCGAGGGTTTCCCCGGGATAGACCTCAAAGGATACATTGTTGACCGCGATCGCCATTTTTTTACCCCCCAAACATACCCCGCACCGGATAACCGACCTGCAAATTATGTACTTCTAATAGGGGTTCTAGGGCCACTAATTGCCGTAGCCGTTGCTGTTGTGCTTCTAAACTAATCGGTTCTTCGATGAACTGCTCCACGGGTTCCTGGGGCCCCCGATCGGATGGTTCAGACCCCTGACGAGAGGGTTCTACTTCAACCATAAAATCCTTCACCGTGGGCAAATACCGCAATTGGCGATCAAGGGGGGGACGACAGGCTAATAAACCTTTGGTATAGGGATGTTGGGCCTGGGAAAAAATCTCTTGCACAGAACCCTGTTCCATTACCTGGCCCTGGAACATTACCACCACCTGGTGGGCGACCTCCGCAATGACCCCCAGATCATGGGTGATAAACATGAGGGACATATTCCTTTGCTCACAGATAGTGCGCAATAATTTTAAAATGGTGGCTTGTACGGTCACATCTAGGGCAGTGGTCGGCTCATCGGCAATCAGCAGATCAGGGTCGCACACCAGGGCCATGGCAATCATCACCCGTTGCAATTGACCGCCGGATAGTTCATGAGGATAACGTTTGAGAAAATTATGTTTTTGCTGATTAACAAATTGTTTAATTTCCTTGGTGGTGATTTTGTCCCCTTGGCCCTGGGCTAAACTTTGTTCTTCTAAAACTTCATCCTGGGGTAATAGCTGCACTTCCTGTAGGGTCGCGATCGCTTGTTCTTGGGCTTGGGCGAGGGTTACCTTGGGCTGATGAAGTTGAATGGCCTCCGTAATTTGAAAACCGATGGTATATACCGGATTTAAGGAACTCATCGGTTCTTGAAAAATCATGGCAATTTTTTTCCCGCGATATTGCCGACGGGCTGATTCTTCGAGGCTTAATAGTTCAACGGATTGTTCATCTTGATGGGAACTAAAATAAATTTCCCCATCGGTAATTCTGCCTGGGGTCGCCACTAATCCCATAATGGCTAGGGATGTTACGGATTTCCCTGACCCTGATTCCCCTACAATGCCGAGGGTTTGGCCCCTTTCTACTTGAAAACTAATGCGATCGACCGCAACAGTATGGCTCTGCTCTGTCTGAAACTCAACTGTGAGATTGCGGACATCTAAGACGGGGAGGACGGAATTAGCCATGGTAGTAATAATGGTGATCTAGGCCGAAATAATAGGGGGGAGATAAGAGGCAAAATTTATGAAAGTTTTGATCCAGATTTGATCCAGATTTGATGCAATTTAGTTAGCCTTTAGTCGCACCTCTTAATTGGGGGGTTCGTTACAAATACCAAGTTGATCTACGGTAGGTTCAGGTAACAACGTCAAACTTGATGCAATGGTTTCTCTAGTTTCCTCGGCCAGAACAAAAACGTTACCTTGTTCTATGCCTTTATCTTTATCTTCAGGTTACAATGGTGATCTGACTCCCGTTCCCCCGAAAGTTGCACGATCGCGCCGGCGGGCAGATTGACCTGAATAATTTCTGGACCACTACTATTGGCATCAAGGATCGTAATTTCCTTGGTCTCTAGCACTTGATAAACTTGAGGTGGTTTAGAGATGGGTTCCGGGGCTTGACTGGAGCTATTTTCAACGGTTTCAATCGGTGGGCTGGGATTATCCTTTGACGGATCCAATTGCCACCATAGCTTTTCCGCAAATAACGATAAAATTGCCCATAAAATCGCCCCCACTCCCAACACGATCGCCAAAATAATAAAGGGATTTTCGAGGGGGGAAGAGCGGTGATGGTGGTCGCTGGTTTTTGTGCCCACCTCTGGTGGTTCGTTGGGGGACGGCTCTAGCTTTGTGGTTTGAAAATTAAGACTACTTTGGTCGATAAAAGGGGAAGTTGGTGAGATCGCCTTCTGGCAATAGGGGATCAATGGTAAGGTGCTGACTGAGGGTTTGTAAGTCAAGGGGGATGGTGTCAGCGGTGGTGCGGGGTCGAACTTGGCAGTGCAATAAAGCGATCGTGGAATTGTCATGGCCATTTTTGGTGTTAGCCAAATGCAGTAAATTTTTAACCGCATCTTCAATGTCCAATTGCCCTGAAAGAATGGGCATAATTTCCTGTTCCCAATATTCCTCGACCCGATCAAAATCGCTCAACCCATCGGAACACAACAAAAAGATGCCATCGCGATCGAGGATAAATTTTTGAATGTTGGGATAAAGATTGTTGGACTGATTCATCCCGATCGCCTGCACCAAAGCACCCCCTGAGGGATATTGAATCGCATCACGATAGAAGGCATAACCTAAACGCACTTCCCTTGACGCGAGATCATCATCCACCGTCAACTGTTGGGCACCTTGGCTTGAAATGAAATAAATCCGAGAATCCCCGACATGGGTCAAATACATTTCATGGCCATAGGCAACTGCCATCACCAAAGTTGTGCCCATGCGTTTACGGTCTTCCCGTAGTTCCGCATCATTGATGCCATTGATTTCGTCGTTCGCTTCACAGACAAAATTATCAATTTGTTGCCTGATGTGGTTACTATTCCAGGTATCAGCCGCCATGCCGATATTCGGAATAGTGGTGCTTAGGGCCTTAATGGATTTCCCAGAAGCCACTTCTCCCCCTTCATGGCCCCCAATGCCATCACACACGATCGCTAAGGGTACCCCTTCGTCCCCAGGTATTAACTTTAAATTTCCTGGCTCAGGGAAACAGGCATCTTCATTATGATCCCGGGTGGGGCCCGCATCGGTGAGGGTATAGAGACGATAATCCCGTTGTAAACCTTGGGCGGCTGATTGCATCGCCCCTTCTAACAACGCCACTAAATATTCGGGATTGACAATGGATTTGCTAATTAAGCGATCGCATAATTCCTGTAACAAGGGACTTAACTGACCGCTATGGGGTAATAACTGTTGCCAAGTTTCCCCTAAATCCGCCAAGGTCACCATGGCTTGATCCAGGTTCAATTCCACCAGCTTAAACAGGGATGAACTGATCCCCATCAAATTTATATCCGTCAAGCTAGAGCAGACCCCTTGCCGCTGAAATGGAATCCACAGCCGGGCCCATTGCCATAACCAATTTAATTTACTGAGGTTACTGGCATTGCCCCAGGCCTGGAGTAAAGGAATGAGTAGCTGGCCGTCTTGCCAAATACGTTCCTGCTCTTGATGGGAAAAGCTGCCAAGTTCCGCTAACCAAATTTTAGTTTTACTCACCGTCATGGGTAGGGCAATTTGGCCGTACAGTTGGGGAATATGGTTGCGGCAGGAAAATAATTTTAAATAGGGCAAAAAGCGATCGGCCACTTCCGATGGCAACACAGGGATTTCTCTGGGTTTGGTATCCACCACCACCTGGGGAGAAACGCAAATGTAGCGATCGCCGATTAATTCCCCCTGGGCAAAATCCAATTTAGTCCCCAGGGTATGGAGATAGCGTTTTGTAACCGGAGTCAAGCATTCAGCACAAACGGTTTTATCAAAAGGAATTGCTTGGCCACATTGGGCATTGGTACATTGGATGGTAGCGGTAGTTTTGACCATAAAATCTGCTCTGCACTGGGAGCCATCAGGACTTTAGCTTAAATAATACAGTTTACTTTGCCCTGGTAGCCCCTGGTAGTGACCTAATTAAATATCAAACTCAGCACTAGGATAAAGCCTTATTTCCTTAATTGCACCTATTCCTTAGTCATAGATAAAGGTTTGTTATCCTTAAATAATAACTACATTGCTTTTACTTGCAAACTTTATCCCCTTGATCATGCTTGATGTTCATAGTAGTCCTCTGTCTGATCTCAAGACAGTGTGGCGTAATCTCCACTCCCATAGTTGTCCTTTTGACTATAATTTCCACCTCCACACCACGCGATCGGATGGTCAGCTAGAGCCTGGGGAAATCATGGAACAGGCCTTAGACCATGGTTTAAAGGGTTTGGCCATTACCGATCACCATTGTACGGATGCTTACCAAGAAGCCCTAGATTGGTTAAACACCCAAGGGATTCACTCCGATCGCTTAACCCTCTGGACTGGGATCGAAATTAGTGCGGATTTGCTAGGGGTGGAAGTTCATATTCTGGGTTATGGTTTCGACCTCGCTGCTCCTTCTTTATTTGCTTACTCTCAACGTAAAAATGTGCGCAATTCCCCCTTTTATGATGCAGCGATCGTGATCGATCAAATTCATCAGGCAGGGGGACTAGCCGTATTAGCCCACCCAGAAAGGTATCGTAAATCCTCTAAACTCTTAGTCCCGGCTGCGGTGGAATTCGGCATCGATGGGATCGAAGTTTTTTATAACTATCAACGAACCGATCCATGGCAAGCTACCCCCAAAAAGGCCTCAAAATTGGAACGGATGGCTAAAGCCTATAATCTTTTTTCCACCTGTGGTACGGATACCCACGGGAAAGATATTCTTCTAAGAATTTAATCTAAGAATTTAATCTAAGAATTTAATCTAAGAATTTAATCTAAGAATTTAAGCTTAAAAGGGGACAACAGG
>JAAUPO010000374.1 GCA_012033095.1 Synechococcaceae cyanobacterium RL_1_2
CCTGTTGTCCCCTTTTAAGGCAAAAGTGAGATGCGCCCCTAGGGCGTGTCATCCATTAGGGTTAAAACGTTGGTCCTGAGCCAGGTTCAGAAAATTTAGTTTTCAACTAAAATCCTGAGCTAAGAAGAGTTTCCGGTTGGTAGTGCTAAAGCTGTAAAGATATTTAGACCCAGGATAATTGATTATCAAGGGGTTTAATCTTCCTGATCCTTACTTGTATAGGACTACTTTAGGTTTAAATGATGACAGCCCCTAGGCATACTGTTAAGGATTGTTACAATAATAATCTTGACTTGATTCCGATTCAATTTAGATGTTTTTAGGGTTTTTTAAGGGATGGCCACAACTATTTTAATTACTGGCACGGATACTGAAGTGGGTAAAACCATTGTCACTGCAGCGATGGGTTGTTATTTGGAAAAGTATCGCTCTTCCCGTTCCCTGGGCTTAATGAAACTCCTACAGACGGGGGGAACAGGGGGATCACCAATGGTATCAAGCTCTATTTCCTGAGGTGGTCACTCCCCTTAGTTATCAAGCCCCCCCTCGCTCCTCCTTTATCCGCTGCCCTAGAGGGAAAAACCGTAGATTTAAAACCGATATGGGCTGCTTACCAACAGTTAGAGGCCATGAAAGATTTATTGTTAATGGAAGCATTAGGGGGGTTGGGTTCCCCGGTGACTGAGGAATTAACCGTTGCGGATCTTGCTCAAGCGTGGCGGTTACCGATCGCGATCGTTGTTCCGGTCAAGTTAGGCGCGATCGCTCAAGTTGTGGCCAATGTCGCCCTGGCCCGTCATCATAAACTAGAGATTAAAGGGATAATTTTTTCCCAATCCCAACCCTGCACCCCAACCCAATTAGAACAATGGACTCCAGGCCATCTGATTCAAAACCTAGTGCAAGTTCCGGTGTTGGGCTATCTGGATTATTTGGAAAATCCCCGCGATCGTGGTCAACTGGTACAAGCCGCAGCCCAGTTAAATTGGGAACTAATGGGAATTTAAGATGGCATCACCTCCCGCTTGCCTCCGCTAATGCAACATTCAACCATAATCAACAGGGCGAAAACCTTTGTTTGCGAACGATTACCGCCCCATTAAGGGGATGCATAATTTTGAAATTACCATGGCTTAGGGACAATTATTGTTTACAATTTGAAAATAATCTTAACTAATTGTAAATTTAGAAAAAATCCCCCATTCAAATTCCATGGCAGATCAATTAATTAAAGCCACCGCTGCCGATGGTGGTATCCGGGCTGTGGGCGTAATCACCACTCGGCTAACCGAAGAAGTAAGAATTAAGCGTGATTTGTCCTACGTTGCCACCGCCGCCCTAGGGAGGGCCATGGCCTCGGCTTTACTGTTGGTATCTAACATGAAAACAGAGCGGTCACGGATTAACCTTAAAATTAGAGGAGACGGGCCGTTAGGGGGTTTATTGGTCGATGCGGGGGTAGATGGTAGTGTTAGGGGCTATGTGCAAAATCCCTATGTGGAACTTCCCCCCAACGCCCAAGGTAAGTTAGATGTGGGTAAAGCCGTTGGTCAAAATGGTTTTCTGTACGTGGTTAGGGACGTGGGTTTTGGTTACCCCTATTCCAGTACGGTGGAATTGGTATCGGGGGAAATTGGCGAGGATGTGGTGCATTACCTGATGAGTTCCGAACAAACGCCATCCGCTTTGTTAGTGGGGGTTTTTGTGGATGAAACGGGGGTAACCGCAGCGGGGGGAATGTTATTACAAATTCTACCGAAGGCCGCCGATAATGAAGAGGTAATTAGTCTTTTAGAGTCACGGCTATCGACGTTACAGGGATTTACCCAATTTCTACGGGAGGGCAAAAATCTGACGGAAATTTTTGAACAAATCCTCGGAGATCTGGGGTTAAAAATTTTCCTGAAGTGCTAAATGGTACGTTTTGATTGCACTTGTAATAGCGATCGCATGTTTGGAGCATTAAAAATGGTGGGGGTTGATGAATTACGGGACATGATCAACACCGACCAAGGAGCCGAAGCTACCTGTAATTTTTGTGGCGAAGTATATCGGGCAACCTGCGAAGATTTGGAAAAATTAATTGTGGAGTTGGGCTAAACCGTTCAATTCATTTTAATTCATTCATTACAGCATGGGACTCTGTTGCTTCGGGGGGTCTTAGATGCCCTGACTAAGGCTATATAGGGAATTTTAAACATACCAAAAACATTGCTTCCCCCTTTTTAATGGGAATTGACGGGGATCTTTGTCCATCAATTTGATCAAAATCCCCATTAGGACTTACGCACAAGCCCCCCTAAATCCCGCAAAATTTTGAGGGGACTTGCTTGAACGATTGTCCCCCAAACGTCCCCCAAAACATCATGGTTCCCCAGGACAGAATCGAAATTTTTTGTGTAAGTCCTGCCCATAACTTCCCTCGTACTCGATCGCCTCAGTTCAGGCTCTAGTTCTCAAATAGCAGTAAATAGGCAGGGAAAACGCATACTCCCCTTTTTTCGCAATAAGCAAAGTTAAACAAGCTTTTATTGAGAATAAAAATTTAAAAAAATCGCTGAAACTATTATTCTTTCGTTGAGTGAAAATTAGTATGCGTTTGCCCTGGGTTTTAATGACTTACAATTGTACGTTCCGCTAATGTGTTTGCTTGTGGTGCTTTTGGAAGTTGATCTTTGTAAATACATAGGAAGTTTTCTGCATGGATAGCTCCTAATGATTGAATTTCTTTTGGAAATGCGCTCAGGGGAGCAATCTCTCCTTTAACTCCAAATTTTCTTGCCCCAGCAGCAGTTCCTGCATGTAAATAAACCACAACTGGCTCTAGTCTCAACCAAGCTCCTAAACGTCGTGCAATGTCATAAGCTGTTGTAGCGCCTAAACCTTTAACACGAGTAACAATAGACTTCACCCAATCATAGACACTCTGGAAATCTGTAAAGTCTTCCGGTTGTTTCTTGACAGCCAATGTAACGTCTAATCCTTCAGGTAATTTATGAGCAACTCGCCATTGATGGCCATGCATTTTTCCATTTGAAAGTCGAGATTTCCAAGCTCTTGCAATTGCTTCTTCCCACGTTAATTTTTTGTCACCCCACCATTGATCTTCAATTTTATAGGAATCTCCCCATGTGTGAAAGTATTCATCAACTAAAGATTGCAGAGTATTTTTATCAAGAGTTTGCCTTTTGCTTTTGCAGTTTTGGGGAACTGTATTCATAAAATTCAGTAGTAGTTGGATGATTGTGTTTAAGATAGATAAACTGCTGTTTAGCGTAGTCCATTAATTTTAACTACCAAACTCAATGGTAGACCTCTTGCAGGAAAAATTAAGCAGCAAGAGAAAGCTCAAAATTGATAATGTCAGCAAGTAAATTAGGTCTTAAACTAAATCGACGACAACGATCGCGATAACGCTCGGAGAAGATACGGAACTGCTTCAATTGGCGAATAGCACGCTCAACCTTGATTCTTACTGCTATTTTAACCATTGATAACCCTTATCGGCTAAGAATAAAATTGATGGCAGAAAATGAACCTTGCTTTCTTCAAATAATTTTAGGTCATGGATTTTCAGGACTGGTTAGTTAAGGGTGGATATACTCAAAGTATCTTGAGTGAGGCATTTCCTGGAAACTGATCAGATGACAAATAAATCCAATCTTCATCAGGGAAAACGCATACTCCCCTTTTTTCGCAATAAGCAAAGTTAAACAAGCTTTTATTGAGAATAAAAATTTTAAAAAATCACTGAAACTATTATTCTTTCGTTGAGT
>JAAUPO010000375.1 GCA_012033095.1 Synechococcaceae cyanobacterium RL_1_2
TATAAACAATATGTAAACCTAGCCCCGTTCCCCCTTGATGGCGGGCGGTGGTAAAAAATGGTTCAAAAATATTAGGGAGATGATCGGGGGAAATGCCTCGACCATCATCGCTATAGATCATTAATATCTGGTCATCTTTTTGGGTGAGATGGACGGAGAATAAACCAGATTCTTGGGGCCAGTAACCATGGTGAATGGAATTGATTATGAGGTTGGTTAAAATTTGGGAAAAGGCTCCGGGATAACTGGTGATGAGTAATTGATCATCTCCGGTAATTTGAAATTGATGGCCTCGATGTTTAAATTCTGGTTGTAAGCTAATTAGGACTTCCTCTAGGTAAGGTTTAAGCTCAAAGGTTCGACATTCTAGGCGGGTTTGATCGACGGCTACTTGTTTAAAGCTGCTGACTAATTCCCCTGCCCGTTGGAGGTTATGAAGTATGATTTGGCTACTTTCGATCGCGGCATCGGTGTAACTTTGCAGGAAGGATTTTTTGAGTTGGCCGCTGCTGCAGGCTTGGGCAAATTTTTGGGTAAGGTCGTGGAGAAAAGAGGAAGCGGTGATACTTGTACCCACCGGCGTATTGATTTCGTGGGCGACCCCCGCTACCAAATTACCTAGGGCAGCCATTTTTTCCGATTCGATTAATTGGTTTTGGGTGGCGCGCAGGTCTTCGAGGGTTTTGGTTAGTTGGGCAGTGCGTTTAATTACTTGCTGTTCCATTTTTTGGTACAACTGGGCATTTTCGAGGGAAATGGCCGCTTGGGATGATAGTAATTCAATTATTTTAATCCGTTGATTGGTAAACACATCTTTATTGGCACGGTTTTCTAGGTAGAGTATCCCTACCATGGTGCCTTGGTGCTTGAGGGGTAAACCTAATAGCGATCGCGGTTGATGTTTGACAATATAGGGATCTTGAATAAAGTCGCCGCGATGGCAGGCATCATTGAGGATTAATTCCTGTTGTACTTGCAAGATGTATTCAATGACAGAGGCGGGAATGGTTACGCCACAGGCTACCTGTAGGGGCTGACTCTCTAATTGTATCTGTTGGGTTTGGAGATCAGCGATAATTTCTAAAACGCCAATGATCCTCTTGACATAAAATTAGACCCCCGCGATCGGCCCTGCATTTTCCATGATGATCGCCATCATTTGCTCCAGGAGCATATCCCGGCGAATTTCCCCAGAGAGGGTTTGGGAGGCTTTAATAATACTGATCAGATCCAATTGCTCCGTGCTGCCGTGGCTAGTGGAAGCAAAGGAGGTGCCACTATTGCTGTCGGTGGAGGGTTGATTGAAGAATTGATTGTATTGTTGCTCGAAGTGATTGACCTTTCCCGTTGCCCCCCAACAACTATAGAGATAATGGGCTTCCTTAAAATAGGTTTTTGCAATTTTAAGCTTGCGGTGCTCTAAATAAAACAGAGCGGCCCGTTCGTAGGCCAGGGCTTCTTCCTGGAGGAAAAGATTTTCGTTGGCCCCCACGATCGCTTGTTCATAGAAATTAGCCGCTTCCCAATATTGACCGGTCACTTTCGCCAATTCCGCCGCCACTAGATCGTATTTATGTTGATAATTTGTGGGGCCATGGCTAGCCCAATTAGCTAATTTTTGTTGATTCCCCTGCACCCGTGTTAACAGTTGGGGTTGTTCGGACGCGATCGCGGTGGGATAGAGGGCCAAGCTAATTAAAGAATCATAAAAATAATAGAGGGTAATCAGGGGATAACCGATTGCTAGCAATTAAATAGGGTTGGGCTAGATCCCTGAGGCGGCGGGCATAATCATAATTTCCCCCAAGGTAATTCAGAATTAGTTTGTTGGTATAGAAACAGACCATGGAGTATTGATCATTGGCCTGGCGATGGTTGGGGAGCATGATGGTTTCATCATAATAATCCCCTTGCCATAGTTCTGGATTAAAGTCATCCTGTTGAAGCAGATCCACCGTCTGCCAGTAAATACGGTGGAAGTTAAGGGCCGTATCCTGTTTGATTTTGCTAATCGCTTCCCCATAAATTTCCATTCTTTTGCTGATTTCCGGTAACCGTTCCCCAGCAAAATAGGACAGGGAACAATAGTTATAGCCACAGTAAGCAGCAAATTCTAGATCCCCGGTGTCAATGCCGCTATGGTAACCGGCTTGTAAAGGTTTAAGGGAGTTGCGAAGGGGATATTTCCAAACGGTGACAAAGGGAAACACCAAATTGAAGACTTTTGCTTTAAACGTTAGGGCTTGGAGTTGATCTAGGAGATTGAGGGCCAATTGTCCCATTTCATTGCCAAATTCAATATCCGTTTCACTTGCGCAAAGAATTAACCCATAGGTGGCATAAACGTAAGGAGTACTGGGGGTATAACCGTAGGCCACAGATAGATCGACTTGCTTCAGGATAATGAGGGGATAGAGATCCGGTCGGCTAATGTAGGCCGCAGAAGCTACGGTACTCAAAATATCGATCGCGGCTAATACCCGTTGATCCGCCATTGGAGTAGCACTAAGGAGGTGGTCGTCTTGCTGTTCCTTGAGGGTAGTGGTGGTTTGGGCGATCGCTGCGGTAATTTGCCCTTGGGTGGGCTGGGCAATAATGGCAACGTTGAGTTGATTCAGGGTGGTTAGGGCTAAATCAATGGCTGCTGTTAGCTGATTTTGACTGATATGGGCTTGAATTTGCAGACTGTAGATAGCACATTTCTCTAAAAAAGTCTGACAATGGGCCAGGGCCGTGGTGGCCCACTTTGCCATCTGCTCGAACTTGAGGTTGAGATAAGCGACCTCGATCGCGGTTTGAAATAGCTCCCGGCTAAGCTCATAATAGGTAGCCCAACTATTGTCGCTTAACAGCAAAAATCCCTGCTCACAGTAAAGCAATGCACTCTCAAACGCCCCGGCTAATTTGGCTTTACAGGCCACCACAATATTTAAGCGGATCAAAATCATCTTTTCCGCCTCCAACTCAATCATCTGCCACCCTTGATTCAGGTGATTGACGATCTCAAATAGGTTCAAATTATCCTCTATGTCCTTTACATAGGCTAATCGTGACCGCCCCATGGTCAGATGTAATTGTTGCTGTTCTTGAGGTAGTAATAATTGGTAAGCGGCCTGTTGAATGCGATCGTGGGCAAATCGATACCGTACCTCTAAGTTATCGGGAATATCAGCCCGATCTAGGAGTAACGGAATGCGGTAGTTGCCATCTAGGGGAATCACAAAGGATTGGTTGAGGGCTGGTTCTAACTGTTGGGCGATCAATTTTTGATCCTTGTGGGCCATCATGGCCAAACTCCTCAGGTCAAAGCGATGGCCAATAAGGGCCGCAATTTTCAAAATTTCTTGGGAGCAAGGGTCTAACTGTTTCAATTGATGAACCATTAAATCCAATACCTCCGTGGGGGTATCCAGGGCTTGAATTTGGGTCAGATCATATTCCCAACAGTTTAGCTCTGGGTTGAGATAAATTCCCCCTTGATCCACGAGGGACTGTAATAATTTATTTAAAAAGAACGGATTACCTTGGGAGTGGTTAAAGCAAAAATCCCCCAGGTGTTGGGCCTGTTGAATGGAGCAATGTAAACTATCTGCGACAATTTGATGCACGGTTTCGCGATCGAGTTGAGTTAATACCAGTTGCTCGATGGGGATTTGTTCTTCTTCTAAATTTTGTACCATCGTCATCAGGGGATGGTAATCGTTAACTTCATTATTGCGATAGGCCCCTAAAATCATCAGGGGATGGGGAGATTGGGCAAGGGTCTGGATCA
>JAAUPO010000376.1 GCA_012033095.1 Synechococcaceae cyanobacterium RL_1_2
TGAAATCATTAGCAGTCCCAATTGGGAGACTTCATTAGGGTCTGTCATCATTTAAACCTGACACTCTTCTTAGCTAAGGATTTCAGTTTAAAACTATACTTTCTGAACCTGGCTCAGGATCAACGTTTTAATGCTAATTGACGAAACTCCCTAGTTAAAATCTAGGTAATTTTCCCCAGCATGGGGGGCATGGGGGCTTTTCAAACATCCTCTTAGGAATAAGAATTTAATAACATCTAAAACTTAAATATCGATGGTTTACGCTCCCTTGAAGGATACCCTACAAATTTCTAAGTTATTTAATTCACGATCCTTAGTGGATTATTCGCGGATTATTAGTGGATTAAACTAAAAATAGCTTGAGCTGCTCGATCGCAGACCCCCTCTTCCCCTAGGCTAGTTTTCATGCGGTGATAACCAGCGAGCATAGCCTGTTGGGTGGATTGTTCGGTAAGAATATCGATCGCCATGCGTTGGAGGTTAGGGGGGTTGGCCTCTTCTTGGATAAATTCCGGCACGATCGCTTCCATGGTGACTAAATTCACCGGAGACATAAACGGAATCTGAAATCGAAAAAGATAGCGTAAAATCCAAGCAGTAAAAGCATTTAAACGATAAATGACAATTTGGGGTACGGCCATGAGGGCTAATTCTAGATTCACCGTACCGGATTTAGTGATGGCCAGATCCGCCGCAGCGATCGCGGCAGTGCGTTCTATTTCGATCAGGTTTACTGTTAAACCAGCTTGTTGGGCGATCGCGGCAATTTTTTGTTTAAAACTAGGAATAGAAACCGGTAGCAAGAAGGTGATCGGTTCGGGGGTAAAATAATCCCTAATTCCTACAGCGGCTTGCAAGATCACAGGCAAGAGATATTTTAATTCCTGATGACGGGAAGCCGGTAATAGGGTAACTACTTTTTCCTGGGGGGTAAGCCCAAGTATCTGTCTTGCCTCCTGCTTACTTAAGGGATCAGCAAAGCGATCGCGGAGGGGGTGGCCAATAAATTCAACCTTAGCTCCTTTCGCCCGATAAAAACGCGCTTCTTCCGGGAAAATAGCCAGAATCAAATCACTAATTTCCACAATGGTCTTATTCGCATTATCCCCCGGCGACCATACCCAATTTTGAGGAGCAATGTAGTACACAATGGGGGTGTGGGGAAAGGTTTTACGAGCATAGCGACCGATCACCACATTGGGGCCCAGATAATCCACCAAAATAATAAGGTCTGGGGGATGGGCCGCCAGATGGGTTTTGGCACGACTTTGTACCCTGAGGGTCGGAAGGATATAAGGAATGGATTCCACTAAGCCCATCGAACTAATGGTGGTGGTGTCAGCAATAATTTGAGCACCAGCCGCCGCCATCCGTTTACCCCCTAAAGCACTGATGGTTAAAGGAGAAGGACTAAATTTTTTTAGAGACTGCATTAACAAACTACCCTGAAGATCCCCGATACGTCCCCAGTACTAATAAAAATATGCACAACAGTTCTCCTCACAAATACTTAGGCTATTTTAATTGCCCGTAACGCCAAAAAATTCCTAAACTATCAATATCAAATATTTAACCACCTCTCTATGAAAATTCCCCCCATTGATCTCCATCGACAACACCAAGCGATCGCTTCAGAATTAGAAGAAGCGGTAAGGGGGGTTTTACATTCAGGACTATACATTGGTGGACAACAGGTTAAAGACTTTGAACAACAGTTCGCTGCCTATATCGGAACGCACCACTGTGTAGGCTGTAATTCCGGTACCGACGCTCTGTTTTTGGCGTTACAAGTGGCGGGGGTAGGGCCGGGGGACGAGGTGATCACTAGTTCCTTTACGTTTATTGCCACCGCAGAAGTCGTATCCAGATTAGGAGCAACGCCGGTGTTTGTGGATATAGATCGGGCCACCTTCAATATGAATCCTGACTTAATTGAAGAAGCCATCACCCCCCGCACCAAGGCCATTATTCCGGTTCATTTATTTGGTCAACCGGTCAATATGACTAAACTTATGGCCATGGCCAACAAGCATAATTTAAAGGTCATCGAAGATTGTGCCCAGGCCACCGGCGCGAGTTGGGAGGGGCAAAAGGTCGGCTCCATCGGGGATTTTGGCTGCTTTAGTTTTTTCCCACCAAAAATTTAGGAGCCTGTGGGATGGGGGGGCTGTCACCATCAATCGCGCTGACCAGGCTGGGGATTTAACTATGCTTAGGGAACATGGCATGAAGGAACGTTATCGCCATGAGGTTTTAGGGTTAAACAGCCGCCTTGATGCGATGCAGGCTGCGTTATTACAAGTTAAACTACGTCACCTTGATCGCTGGAACCAAGAACGCCAAACCCTAGCCCAGGGCTATCAAGCCCGCTTAAAACCATTACCCATTGAAGTACCCCAAGATCATACCCAGGGTGGCCATAGTTGGAATCAATTTACAATTTTGATTCCCGATCTCACCCCAGATCAACCAGAATCAACCCGCGATCGAGTCAGGGCTAAGTTGATGGCCCAAGGCATTATCGCCATGGTCTATTACCCGATCGCCCTCCATCACCAACCGGTCTATCAAAGCTTAGGTTACAGCATCGGCTCCCTCCCCCACACCGAACAGGCCGCTAGGGAAGTGCTTTCCTTACCCATGTTTCCTGGTCTCACCACCGAGGAACAGGACACGATCACCTTTGCCTTAAAGGATTGTTTGAGTCCCTAATCAACTCCGTACTAGACCCGCACTAGATTTGATTTGATTGATCCGATTTAAAGATAACTTAACCATTAAAGATGAAAAAATTTCTACTGTGCAGCCTCCTTACTACCCTGACTTTAATGGGAGTAGCCTGTAATCGTCCGATGGAAAATACGGACGACACTAATACCTCCCCTTCTTCTGAAGCAACCCTATCTAGTGGCCCAGCTATAACCACGGAAGAACCGGAGACTGTCTCAAGCAGCCCTAGTAACCCTTCCCCTCCCCCAGTGGAGAACGGCACCATCACCAATGTCACCCAGGGGGATTTAATGTGTTACGTCGATAT
Organism: Synechococcaceae cyanobacterium RL_1_2; assembly: GCA_012033095.1. Taxonomy (GTDB): domain Bacteria; phylum Cyanobacteriota; class Cyanobacteriia; order Cyanobacteriales; family JAAUPO01; genus JAAUPO01. The sequence continues at coordinate 3,038 of JAAUPO010000376.1, forward strand.
CACTAATCCCGAAGGAAAAACTATTGCTGGCGTGGGGGCGACGTTTGAGGTGTGTGAAAAGGCGGATACGTTTCTTAATCAAAACAGCAGGTTTGTCTATAGTACTGAAACCGTTAATGATTGTGAAAGCAATGAACCTTGCGGGAAAACAAAACAAGAACAGTTAGTATCCCAAGTGGTAGTGATGGGGGACAATTGGCAAACCATGGAAAATGGGGAATGGACTGTTACCTTGGGGCGTTGGGAGTCCTGGGATGGGGTTGATAATAGTGGGGATGTGACCTATTATGGCTGCGATCGCGATGGGAACTGTCTTTATTTAGAAGAAGGAAAAGTTATTTGTCGAGATGGAGCCTGTAGTGTGGGCTGGAGTAATGGCAATTATAACTACGTGGTTTCTACCCCCATCACCGAAGACAATATGGATATAGAAAGCACCCTCACGGTGACGGAAAATGGCAAAATTTTAATGGAAGCCAAGGGCTTTAAAATAATTAGTAGCTCTAACTAAAACTGGTTAGTATCGTGAATTAGATAACTTAGAAAGTTGTAGGGTATCCTTCAAGGGAGCGTAACCCATCGATATTTAAGTTTTAGATGTTATTAAATTCTTATTCCTTAATGGTAATGGCCTTGTTGTTATGGCATAGTTTAAGGATCCGACAATGATTTCTAAGGGGAGGATATATCCTTAAAAGCTTGCTCAGATAGGGTTTTGCCGCTACTGT
>JAAUPO010000377.1 GCA_012033095.1 Synechococcaceae cyanobacterium RL_1_2
GCTCCCAGTGTCAAAGCTGTAAGCATATTTAGACCTGGGATAATTGATGGTCAAGCAGTTCAACCTTCATGATCCTTACTTCTTAGAGGGGGACAAGGAAGTTATAGTCAATTTAATTTAGTATGGGATGGTTACTTGTTGCTATGGCATACTTTCAGCTCTATTTATTTCCCGTAATTATTCAAAAAGACTATAAAAGTGTTGTTGCATAAGGAAAAGAGCAAATATTAACTATTCAGTAGTACTTAATCTTATGGGGGTAAGGGCCGACGGCGATCGACCCTAACAAAATAAATCCAAAATAAGGCGATAGAACTTTATTTTGGATTTATTACTGAATTAATTGCTATCGCTAGATACTAAATATTCTTGAATTATCGTTTAACCATTGCCCCCCTGAGTTTATCCAAGACACTGCGATCTTCTAGGGTCGAAGTATCCCCAGCGACTTCCTCCCCAGCGGCCAAGTTTCGGAGTAAACGGCGCATAATTTTACCCGATCGCGTTTTGGGCATCCCCTCGGTAAAACGAATATCCCCCGGTCGAGCGATCGCGCCAATTTCCTTAACCACATGGGCTTTTAGTTCTGCGATCAGCTCATCACTTTCCTGATAACCCCCTTCCAGGGTGACAAAGGCAAAAATATCTTCCCCTTTGATATCGTCCGGTTTACCCACCACGGCCGCCTCCGCCACTGCAGGATGGGCCACCAGGGCCGATTCCACCTCCATGGTGCCAAGGCGATGACCAGAAATATTGATCACATCATCCACTCGGCCCATCACCCAAAAGTAACCGTCTTTATCTTGACGGGCCCCATCCCCAGCAAAATAGACGTTATCCCCGTCCCCATGCTCGATCGCTTCCCAATAGGTGCTACGGAATCGGCCAGGATTTTTATAAACATTGCGAATCATACTAGGCCAGGGTTGTTTGATTACTAAATAACCACCGGACTCAGGGGGGACAGCTTCCCCGTCCATGGTGACAATTTCCGGCACAATGCCAGGGAAAGGAAACGTCGCCGAACCAGGTTTAGTAGAAGTGGCTCCAGGTAAAGGAGTGATCATAATACCACCGGTTTCCGTTTGCCACCAGGTATCCACGATGGGGCAACGACCACCCCCGATGACATTGTGATACCACATCCAAGCTTCTGGGTTAATGGGTTCCCCCACCGAGCCCAGCAAACGCAGGGAAGATAAATCCCTAGCGTTAGGGAGATCGGAACCCATTTTAATAAACGCTCGAATAGCAGTGGGGGCAGTGTAGAAAATATTAACCCCATACTTTTCGATCACATCCCAAAAACAACCAGGATTAGAGGGGCGAGGTGCTCCTTCATACATTAACGTGGTCGCCCCATTGGATAAGGGCCCATACACAATGTAGCTATGGCCAGTGATCCAACCCACATCTGCCGTACACCAATACACATCAGTATCCTTCAGGTCAAACACCCATTTAGTGGTGATGTGACTATAAAGGTTATAACCGCCGGTGCTGTGGACAACCCCCTTCGGTGTGCCGGTAGTGCCACTGGTGTAAAGAATAAATAGCATATCTTCACTGTCCATAGGTTCGGGGGGACAGTCCACACTAGCTTCGGCTTGGAGTTCATGCCACCAATGATCCCGATCGCTCACCATGGTTACTTCATTGTGGGTGCGCTGTACCACCAACACATTTTCGACGGAAGGAACACCATTATCCGCTAGGGCTGCATCAACTTCCGGTTTGAGGGGAACCACTTTATCTTTTCTAAAACCTCCATCCGCTGTTATTACTAGCTTAGCTTCCGCATCAATTAGGCGGGTTTTGAGAGCTTCGGCACTAAACCCCCCAAACACCACACTATGGGGCGCACCAATGCGGGCACAGGCCAACATCGCGATCGCGCTTCCGGGATCATGGGCATATAAATTCCGACGCGATCGCCCTTTTGTACTCCTAAACTTTTCATCACATTGGCCATTTGGCATACTTCCCGATGGAGTTCCCCATAGGTGATGACACGGGAATCCCCCGGTTCCCCTTCCCACATGATGGCCGCCTTATTCCGTCGCCAGGTTTTAATGTGGCGATCGAGACAATTATGGGAAATATTAATTTTGCCGTTAACAAACCACTTCGCGTTCGGGGGTTGCCAATCTAATACCCGATCCCAGGGCTCAAACCACTCCAATTCCTGGGTAGCCAGTTCCCCCCAAAACCCTTCCGGATCATCTTTAGCTCGGTTATAAAGCTCCTGATATTGCTCAAAACTTTGAATGTGGGCTTGCTGGGAAAACTCTTCAGAGGGCGGAAACAACCGGCCCTCCTGTAATACCGACTCAATTGTATGGTCGCTCATAGCTTACAAATTACAAATTACAAATTTAATTACATAATGACGCTCTCTATTGTTAACCCTGAGCTACCTAATTTATTTTTAGTTTTTTTAAGCCCCACCCCAATTTCTAAAACCCACCTTGACATAGTGTATTTTTGTCATTAAGATAATAGTGTAAATCAAACACTATTGAGAATAAAGTTATGAGTAATGCCATGGATTTAAATGATTTATTCCAAAATGCCCACAGTGAAGGCTTGCTATCTAATCAATCCTTACAAGCCTTAGATATTAACGATATTGGGGCCCAAATTCAGGCTGGGTTAGGGGTGGATGTGGATGACGTAAACGCCTCCGAGGTAGTACTCGTAACCATCATGCCCGATGATTCCGGTTCGATCCGTTTCAGTGGCAATGCCCAAGCGGTTAGGGGTGGCCATAATGCAGTGTTGGATGCGTTGGGTCAATCAAAACAGGATGATGCGATTTTAATCCACAACCGTTATCTAAACGGCCATGTCCTCTACCCCTACTGTGCCCTAAATCAGGCAGTAAGAATGGATCCCCAGAACTATGATCCCAATGAAGGGACTCCCCTCTACGATCAAACGTTGGTGCTATTGGGGACAGTCATCGCTAAAGCCCAGGAATTTAGCGATAATGGGGTTCCGGTGCGCACCATCACCCTCCTTATTACCGATGGTGGCGATAGTGGTTCCTATCGAGGGACCCCGGCCCAAGTCAAATCAGTGATCCAGGATATGCTAAGGGCCGAAAACCACATTGTTGCAGCCATGGGCATTGATGATGGCTACACTGATTTTCAGCAAGTTTTTACTGATATGGGCATCCGCCCGGAATGGATTTTAACCCCTGGTAATAGCGCGGCGGAAATCCGTAATTCCTTCCAATTATTTTCTCAATCTGCGGTGAGGGCCAGTCAAACTGGGGCTAACTTTGGCAATTTGGGCGGTTTTAATTAAAACGTCATGGGACTGAAACTTGTTGCCTTTAGGACTTACATCTTCTATTTCAGCAACGCCAAAATCTCTAATCCTATGTAAAATCAGGACTTTGTTCCGCCCTAATTATCTGAATCTGTAGCCCCAATTCTAACTACTAGGACAAAAGTTACACCAAAAAACTGTAAATAGGTCTGAGATCTTTACGCGGTGAAGATTACAACCGATTTCGCTAAAGTGATGATGTGGCAAGGGTTTAAGGTTTTTGTCCGGTAGTTAGTCCCCAATTTTAATATAGCAATCCCAGGACTTACGCAAAAATTTTGATTCTGTGCTGGAAACCATAATGTTTGGGAACAATCGTTCAAGTAAGTCCCCCAACTTTGGGGGATTAGGGGGCTTTTGCGTAAATCCTAAATCCTAAATAGCTTCTGGAAACCATGATATTTAGGGACAATCGTTC
>JAAUPO010000026.1 GCA_012033095.1 Synechococcaceae cyanobacterium RL_1_2
GCATGGCCTTATCATCACTTGGGATTTCCCGGTAGCATTAGCCTAAAACCATCCACCATGATTTTATACGTGAAGGATTACCTCACTTCTTTGGCGGGCCATGGGTTTAGGCGTTTCTTTTTTATTAATGGCCATGGAGGGAATGTGGCTACCCTCAAAGCTGCCTTTGCGGAAACCTATGGGAGCCTCAGCGATCGCGAGATAGAAATTCGTTGTGAATTACAAAATTGGTATATGGTGCGAGAAGTGTACCAATTAGCCCAAAAACTTTATGGTGATCAAGAAGGAAGCCATGCCACCCCCTCTGAAGTCGCCCTGACCCAGTACGCCTATCCAGAAGAGATTAAATCCGCACCGTTAGATCCCCATGTGGCTAAAGGGTTTCCCATTTATAGTGCCAAGGATTTTCGCGATAACTATCCCGATGGACGCATGGGTTCTAATCCTGATTTAGCGACCCCTGACCATGGAAAACAATTTTATGAAGCCGCAGTCAAAGCCTTGAGCAAAAACTATGAATATTTTATTGCCTCGTAACCGGGTTTAAGCCGTGAATCGTTGAGCTAATTATTTATGTAAGAGGATGCTTGAACAGCTTCCCTTGCTCCCCACTCTGGGGGAAATCACCTAAATTTGAACTAATGAAGTTTCCACATTTGGGGGATTTAGGGGGCAACTCCACAACAGTGGATACTTTTCAGACATCCTTTGATTAAAGGGAATTAATTGACTACTAGGACAAAAGTTGCGACCAAAAAACTTTAAATATGTCTGAGAGCTTTACGCGGCAAGGATTTTAACCGATTTCACCAAAGTGCTTGTGTCGCAAGGGCTTAAGGTTTTTTTCCTGTAGTTAGGGGAATTAATTAACTTGCTAATTAACTTGCTAATTAACTTGGGTAGTGGCTAAACTGTCATAGCTTGTTAAAATCAAAATGTAAATTTACTCATTTTTAGGAGAAGCGATCGCGTGATTGAACCCTTAGTTTTAGGTCTTGTCTGTGGCCTAGTGCCCGTAACCCTAGCTGGTCTATTTGTAGCTGCCTACCTGCAATACAAACGGGGCAACAACCTCACCCAAGGTTAAGGTCAATAATATTTGGTTAATATTTAAAGTGAAAATTACAGGTAAGTTAGATTTTTCCCTTTAAGCATCTCGGAAAATCAACACTTTACTTATCAACTTTAATAAGTTCAAATTCATAATTTCCATAATTTCAATTTTCATCAAGCAAAATCCCCTGCTTAAATTTAAGTGAATTTAAGTTTTAAGCTGGGGATTTTGTTGTTAGTAAGGATAAAGTATCGCGATCGCTCCAAGGATTGTTATCCCAAATTAATTAATTAATTGTAGCTACAGATAAAAATTACCCTAACCCCTTAAATCGGGGGAAGAAGATAGGAGCAATAATTAAAATTTGATCTGTATTGATGATTTTTTAAGTTGGTATTACCGATCAATTTGCCCCTCAGAGCGTGTTTGAAAAGTATCCACTGTTGTGGAGTTGCCCCCTAAATTCCCCAATTTGCGGGACTTCATTAGTTAAAATTTAGGTGATTTCCCCCAGAATAGCGAGCAAGGGGGGCTTTTCAAACATACTCTCATACGTTTAATCTTTACCGTTGCCGTTGTTCTAGGCTAAGACAAGACCCCTTAAAGTCCTTGTGTAACTTTAAGGGGTCTAGGTTAAAAATTTTTTGTTAATTGATTGATAATCTCAAACAATATTGCTTAGGAAAGCTCGTCTTCTTGGTGGGTAACGATGGTGCAATCAGAAGTAGGATAAGCAACACAGGTTAGAACGAAACCTTCTGCAATGACATCATCATCAAGGAAAGATTGATCAGATTGATCAACGGTTCCGGAAGTTAGCTTACCAGCACAGGTGGAGCAAGCACCAGCGCGGCAGGAGTAAGGAAGGTCTAAACCTGCTTCTTCAGCAGCGTCAAGAATGTAGGTATCGCCATCACACTCAATAGTTTGAATGTCGCCTTCAATGTCTAAAGTAACTTTGTAAGCCATAGTATTTATGTGGTAAGTACGGTGAACAATTCCGATATTAAGTTAAAAGTGTATATTTAGTTAATATCCATTAGCAATGAATTTATTAACCAAATAAAATATAATTTTTACTTATTAGCGATCGATCATTCTATTCCTAAGAACTAGGGGTAATCATAATAGTCCTTATGCTTTGTATATTCAACCCTTTGATAGTAAGGCGTTTAGTTCCCATCCATAAAAATCTATACTGTAAATAGATTAGCTAGACTTATAGTAATTGTGCTTAAATGGTTTGGATTTTAACTTTAAAGATGGGAAAAAATTGGATCTAAGCACTGGACTTGAATAACAAGTAAGTCTATGTATTGTTGGGCTTATTCCTAAGTTGTAAGTTCAATATTTCAAGATTTCAATATTTGATATAACAATCGATGTACAGAAGTTGACGCGATCGCTATAGCCTGATCGATCGCTTTGATTCGGTAACAACTACCGACGTTTTAACGGTTTTAATATAATTTCTTCGAGGTTGATATGGTTGGTGTTGGTATTGTGGGTACTGGGTATGCGGCAACTAAGCGGGCAGAGGCTTTGAGCTTAGACCCCCGCGCTCAGTTGTTATATGGTGCAGGCCATGATCAAGGGAAAGTCCAACAATTTGCAGAAAATTTTGGGATGGAATCCTTTCCTGCTTGGCAAAATTTGGTGAGCCATCCCCAAGTGGATCTAGTGGTGATTTGTACCAGCAATGGCACCCACGGCGCGATCGCGGAGACGGCCCTGAACCAAGGAAAACATGTGGTGGTGGAATATCCTTTAACCTTGGAGGTGGAACAAGGTCGGCGGTTAGTCCGTTTAGCCCAGGAAAAACAATTACTGCTCCATGTGGAACATATCGAATTGTTGGGGGGTTTGCATCAAGCCGTTAAAGCGAATTTGCCTAAGATTGGCCCGGTATTTTACGGACGCTATTTAACCCTCCAGGGTCAAACCGATGTCCCCAAAAACTGGAAATACAGTTACGAACAATTTGGTTTTCCGTTTATGGGGGCCCTGGCCAGAACTACTCGGTTTATTGATTTGTTTGGTGAGGTACACCAGGTTAAAGCCCAAAACCGTTATTGGGAAAGTGATGATTCTAAATACTTTCGGGCTTTTTTTGCCCAGGCTAATTTAACTTTTGAAGGGGAAATTGAAATTGAGTTAACCTACGGCAAAGGGGAAGTTTTTCCGAACAATAATCATTTGTTTGAGCTTTATGGGGAACAGGGACAAATTATTTTTGAAGGGCAAACGGGTTATTTATTAACATCGGAGGGTAAATGTCCGATCGCGATTCCCCCCCGCCAAGGCTTATTTGCCATGGAAACGGGGTTAGTGTTGGATCATTTGCTTGAGCAAAAACCGATTTATACTACCTGCGATCGTAGTTTGTATGCCCTAGAAGTCGCCGATCGCTGTCGTCAAGCTGCTGAATCCTAATAAAAAATTCCCCCCATTGAGAAATAAATCCATGGGAGGAATTTTTTTTGATTAAATTAAGCTCAATAAGGCTCAACAACAGTCAAACCCTACAACCGATTAAGGTTTACCCAAGCTCTAAAAATCAGATTAACAATAATGTCTGATTCCCCGTAGGGGCCGATGAACGTCGACCCCTTAACGTGTTGGGACACTTATGGATTTAAAACCTAGGGAGCTAAAGCATTACCCCGGAGCAAACTACCGATAGTTTTAGCGGTAATTTTTAATTGGGTAATAGGATTAGCGGGCACTACGGTTTTGTACAGATAACTATCAAAGGTGAGCTTTTGCACATCAATGTCAGAACACATTTCCACAAAGGCTTCTCTGGTAGCATCACTGCGGTAGAACACTCTTTGGAGAATGTCTAAAACCAGATAGGTAGCACCGTAGGTTTTATTCCATTTCTTCATGAAGTTTCTAAGATCTGCTTCAGTGGGAATGGTAGCACCGGCGTTACTGGCTTCCACAATACTTTCGGCACACATCCGGCCAGATTTAGCAGCGAAGTAAATACCTTCACCGGAGGATTTAGTCACAGTACCGAGGGCATCTCCCACCAGCACGACCCGGCCTTTGATGGGACGGGGACGGGGATGTTCAGGGATAGGATGGGCTTCTACTTTGATGATTTCGCCGCCTTCAAGTTTGCGGGCAGCCCGTTCCCGGATACCCCGTTGAAGATCTTTGATTTTCATTTTGTTGACTTTCATGGTGCCCGTACCGACAGCCACGTGGTCATATTTGGGGAATACCCAGGCGTAAAAGTCAGGGGAAACGTCATCACCAACGTACATTTCCGCTAATTCTTCGTAGTAGTCCATTTTGTCCTTGGGCAGACGAATCCGCTCTTGGAACGCGATCGCGTAGTTATAGTCCCCAGCGTCAATGGCTTTAGCGATGCGGGAGTTGGCTCCATCGGCACCGATCACTAGATCTACTTTGAGGGTTTTGGCTTCCCCAACGGTTTCCCCATTGCTATGATCCGCATAATGAAGAACATAGGGATCGGAATCCTTAACGGGAATATCTAGTTTGTGAACCGTACCATTGATCAGATTAGCCCCTAACTCAGCGGCCCGATTACGAAGATAGCTATCTAGGACTTCCCGACGGCACATCCCAATATACTCATCATCCTTGAGGGTTTGGCCGATATCTACTTCAATATCTGAAGGGGAAATCATTTTCATTCTACGCACGCGGCGATCGATGATTTCTGGGGGTAAATCAAACTCATCCACCATGCAGAGAGGAATGGCTCCACCGCAAGGTTTAGCGTTGTCTAATTTTCTTTCAAAGATGTAGGTTTCAATACCTGCTTTTGCTAAAGTTTCAGCGGCGGAGGAACCTGCTGGTCCGCCCCCAACTACGGCAACCCTTAATACCAAAGTTCTTTCTCCTAAATGGCTAGCGACAAAAAATGTTAATAAGGAATAATAACGCCTGAAATCTTATCATGGCTAATTAGGGGGCCGCAGCGGATCAGACCCGATCGCCCTATTTTGCAACAGACCGTAACATTTCTCGTTACAGAATGTTACATTTCTTTGCTTTGTTCAACGTTTTGCGAAGGAGTAGTTTTAATCGATCATGGTAACCATTGAGAAAGCTTTATTGTGAACACCTTGATTTCTATTGCATGGGGATCTTGCGAAGCGATCGTTCGGATTAGTTAAGAGCTGATTAATTAAAGCCCCCCTGCCCCCAATTTTTGGAAAAAATTCCTGAAAAATCATTAAAAGTCCCCAAACATTCCCAAACATCATGGTTCCCACAGAATCGAAATTTTTGCGTAAGTCCTGATAAAAAAAGATTAGAAGGGAGTAAATAATAAATAGTGCAGACAATTAATTACAGTTTGGAGGCTATAGATTGTCATAGCCTAAGCTCAGGGTTCCGATCGGAATTTTTACGAGGCTATAACTAGAGGCTGTGCGGACTTTAAGCTGTAATGCCCCTTGGGGAGTGATGCCTTCAATGGTGCCACGGTTACCGGCAAATTCTAGGGTTTTTCCACGATTGACTAACAATTGGTTATATTGGGTCACCAGTTCGTCGGGTTCCCCTATTAACCCATCTAATTGAGCCGTGCCATGGCCATTAATTAAACAACGGGTCACCATGGCGGCGAGGTGTTCCCAGGAGGTAAGATTGTTGGGGCCAAAGCTTTTTAAGGAAATGGCCTGATCGGGGGTCGGGTTTTGCCAGTTTATTCCTACGCCAATGATCCCATGGGTAATTATCCAATTGCCGTGGCTAACTTCTGTGCGAATCTCCGTTTTAATGCCCCCTAATTTCTTTTTGTTTAAAATTAGATCGTTAGGCCATTTAATTCCCACCGGTATTTCGTACTGATGGAAACCATGGCCGATCGCAGTAACTGCCATTAAAGTTAGGTAAAAAGCTTGGGCGATGGGGAGATGCATCTTTAACCCCAAGGTTAGGTACAAACCCCCTAGCTCCGATTGCCATTGACGACCCCATTGGCCTCGCCCCGCTGATTGCCTTGCCGCGATCGCCACCCGTGGTAAAGAAAGGCGGCGATCGATTAACCTGCCCATTTCCTCATTGGTGGAATCTAGCTCCGGATAAAAATTGAGGCCACAGTTAATCTGTTCTGCCTGGAGCAATGTCAAAAATAATTTCTGATTAAAATTAGGGTTAGGGGCGTTGCCCTCGATCGCAATTACAGCCATAGGAGCATAGGGAGACGGTTACATTACCTTTTCTAAGCCATAGACTAAGGATTTTAGTTCCGTTACTTTTCTGATGCCTAAAATAACCCCCGGCATATAGCAAGAGCGATCGGTGGCATCGTGGCGCAGGGTATAAATTTGGCCGGGCATCCCAAAATCACTTCTTGATGGGCCAACATTCCCGGTAAACGGACACTATGAATATTAATGTTTTCAATATCCGCCGCCCCCCTTGCCCCAGTTAAATGTTCTTGTTCCTCAACTTGGGCAGGATTATAATTTTGACCAAGCTCCGATAACATTTGGGCGGTTTTAATGGCTGTACCGCTAGGGGCATCAGCTTTTTGATTGTGGTGTAGTTCAATAATTTCTACATGGTGAAAATATTTTGCAGCCTGGACAGCGGCCTGTTGCATCAGCAGGACTCCGATCGCGAAGTTGGGAGCAATTAACACACCGGTACTGGCTTTTTCCGCAAAATCTGCGAGATCCTTGAGTTGGCGATCACTTAGACCGGTGGTGCCGATGACGGGCCTTACCCCATAGGCGATCGCTTTACGGGTATTTTCATATACACAGCTCGGATGGGTAAAATCCACCATTACCCCCTGGATCGGTTCTTGGGTGGCCATTACTAATACGCTTTCTAGATCATTAAGAACTGGGATCTCGATCGGGCCAATACCTATCACTTCCCCGATATCCTGGCCAATCAATTCGGGGTTCTGATCGATCGCGGCAATGACTTTCATCCCTTCTGCTTGGTGGATCGCTTTGATCACTTCCCGCCCCATTTTACCCCCGGCTCCATTGACCACCACCGGAATTAATTGCTCCGTCATAGGTTCCATCTCCCAATAAATTTCAACGAACTTAAATAAATGAAATTGCTGTAAATTGCAAACTCCAGTCTATAGGCAAATAATCCCCAGGGACTAGCCCCAGGGATTGAGGTACATTTAATCGCTCTGAGTAACGGTTAATTTAGAACATGTTTGAAAAGTATCAAATGTTGTTGAGTCGCCCCCTAAATCCCCCAATTTTTTGGGACTTCATTGGTTAAAATCTGGGTAATTTCCCCCAAAAATGGAGGGCAAGGGGTGCTTTTCCAATATCCTCGTTGGGTCGCCCCCTAAATTTCCCAAATTGGTGGACTTCATTGGTTAAAATTTAGGAAATTTCCCTCAGAATGACGGGCAAGGGGTGCTTTTCCAACATCCTTTTAGACTAGTATTCCTTAACTACCCTGGGGTGAACCATGGTCTAGGGCTAGCTGGGATACTCAGCCCCATGGAACCCATCCCGCTGTATGGAGATTACCCTGGCCCTTAACCACCATCAAAACTAGGGGCAACTTGACCAAAGGGGTACATTTGCGCTTAAAATAGGCGGCAATTGCGTCCAATTAACGTTTATCTCTTCTGATCCGGTTAAACGCAAGCCTATATGGTAGGTGGAATACAACCACCGCGCTGATTGAATGTCGCTTCTCCAGTTTTGGAGCCTATTTGGCAAGGCTTTCTTCTACTGTGAATCTGACTCAATGGCTTTTATATAGTCTGGATTTAGATCTAAAAATTAGTTTTTTAATTTCCGCCCTATGACGAAAATCCATAGCCATTGGTTAATTACTGGAGATGAAGAACAGTCTCTATTTATTTGGGCGGAAAGATGGCGTTCGGTAGATCATCCATTAGCAACGGAAGCGTCCCCTCAAGCTCATCCTTTTTGTTTGGACTCTTCGGAAGTGGAAAGTTTATTATGCGATCGCGGCTGCTTAGATGAAACTATCGAGTTTAGGCCTAATTGCACCCAGTTATTTTTACCAACTGCGAATAAAGAATTACCTCTGCTAGCGGAACAGATGGGGATAGTGGCACTAAATGAGCTGAGCCTACAACCCTGGCAAGTCAGGGGGATCAGCATTCCTGGGGAATTTTTACCCCAATTTCTAAACCGTTTTCCGGCCGGGGATCAGACCTTTAGTCCAGAGTTTAACTTTTGGACTCAAATTTATCGTTGGAGTTTGGATCTGCTCGTGCGGGGGAAATTTTTGCCCGTTATTGATGAGGATGAAGGAGCCTTATTTGCTCTGTGGCAACCACTGTTAGATAGCACCAAAGATCAAACCCGCTTAGCTCGTTTTAATAATCAATTACCCCTGAGTTTAGCGATCGATGGCATTAAACCCCAAACCATCATCTTAAGTTTTTGACTGCCCTGATTGATACCCAATTAAGGCAGCTTGATTTACCGGTTAATCCGGCCCAGAAGGAATCCTTGCCCCAAGCTTGGTCAAAAACGTTGATCGATGATGATTTGGAGATGGCGATCGAGGTGGAGGAGGTGGAGAAAAAAAGATTTATCCACGCCCTAGATACATGGCATTTACCGGTACAGGATTACATTGTGGATCCGGTGGCCTATGAAATTAAAGAACATAATTTTCGTACTTGTTTTGTCTTAGTGCCCCCCACCCAAGGGGAAATTAATTGGGGTCACACCCTCTGGAAGCTCCGCTATCATTTACAGGCCATGGATGATCCGGAAGTATTGATTCCGGCAGAAACCGTGTGGCAATTTACCGCTGAAGAATTATCCATCGACGATCGCTTACTGGAACAACCCCAGGAAACCCTATTAAAAGGTTTGGGTTTAGCGGCTAGGATTTATAGCCCGATCGCGGAAAATTTACGGGCAAAAATCCCTACGAATGCGTCCTGGAACCGATCCAGGTGTATGAGTTTCTCCGGGCGATCGTGGATCAACTCAGCAATATTGGTTTAGGGGTAATTCTACCGCCGGGCCTAGATCAAGAATCAACGGAAAATCGCCTTGGAATTCAAATTAAAGCGTCTGTGGTGCAGCGCAAGGGGATTCGCCTTAATCTGCAAACGGAACTGAAATATAAGCTCAACCTCGCGATCGCCGATCAAGTAATTTCCCCGGACGAATTTAAAGAATTACTAGAGCAAAAATCCCCCATTGTCCAAATTCGCGATCGATGGATTGCGTTACAGCCAGCGGATGTGAGGGCTGCCCAAGCGATCGTCGAAGAAACCCATGAAGATCTTAATCTGACCGTTGAAGATGGGATTCGCCTCAGCACCGGGGAAGTAAAAACCCTAGCCAAATTACCCGTCATTAGTTTTGACGCAACGGGGGTGCTGAAGGAACTAATTGCCACCTTCATTAATCGGGATAACATCACCCTGCAACCGACCCCCACTGAGTTTCAAGGACAATTAAGACCCTATCAAATTAAAGGTTTCAGTTGGCTTGCTTTCTTGGAAAAATGGGGACTAGGTTCCTGTTTAGCCGATGATATGGGCCTCGGAAAAACGATTCAAACCATTGCTTTTTTACTTCATTTAAAAGAACAGGAGCTCCTCACCCGCCCAGTATTATTAGTTTGCCCTACCTCCGTGCTCAGCAATTGGCATCGGGAAGTCCATAGATTTGGGCCCACCATTAAAGTAATTGTGCACCATGGAGAAAAACGCATTAAAGGGAAAACCTCCCTAGCCAAAAAACTCAAAGACTACCAATTAGTAATCACCAGCTATAACTTGATCTACCGAGATCTAGATAACCTGAAACCAATTAAATGGCGGGGGATTGTGTTAGATGAAGCGCAAAATATTAAAAATTCCCAAGCTAAACAAGCTAGGAGCGTGAGGGAACTATCGGCGGATTTTCGCATCGCCCTCACTGGTACCCCCGTTGAAAATAACCTCTTGGATTTGTGGTCAATTTTGGACTTTCTCAACCCCGGATTTTTGGGAGAAAAGGGTTTTTTCCAGCGGCGGTTTGCTTTACCTATCCAAAAGTATGGTGATCAAGATTCCCTAAGAACCTTGCGTTCCTTGGTGCAACCGTTAATTTTACGCCGGTTAAAAACGGATAAAACCATCATTCAAGATTACCAGAAAAGCAAGAATCTAATGTTTTCTGTGGTTTATCCGCCGAACAAGCGGAATTGTATGAACAATTGGTAAATGAATCCCTAGAAAAAATCGAAGCGTCTAAGGGTATTGAACGTCATGGTTTGATTTTGACGTTGTTAGTGAAACTAAAACAACTGTGTAACCATCCGGCTTTGTTCCTCAAAGAAAAAATCCTCTGCCAGGCCGATCGCTCCGGTAAACTATTGCGCCTAGAGGAAATGTTAGATGTATTGATCACCGAAGGCGATCGGGCATTAATTTTCACCCAGTTTGCAGAATGGGGTAAATTATTGCAGCCTTACCTAGAACAAAAATTAAACGACGAGGTTCTATTCCTATCTGGCTCTACCCGGCCGCACCAACGTCAAGCCTTGATCGATCGCTTTCAAAATGATCCTGAAGGCCCATCGGTATTTATTTTGTCCCTCAAAGCTGGAGGTACCGGACTTAATTTAACTAGGGCTAATCACGTTTTCCATATCGATCGCTGGTGGAACCCAGCCGTTGAAAATCAAGCCACCGATCGAGCCTTTCGCATTGGTCAAAAACAAAATGTCCAGGTACATAAATTTATTTGCTCCGGTACCCTCGAAGATAAAATCAATGACATTCTTGAGAGTAAGAAACAATTAGCGGAACAAACCATTTCCGCTGGAGAACAATGGATTACCGATCTAGATACCCAGCAATTGAGAAATCTCCTAGCCCTCGATCGCGATGAAATCATGTGAAGCCCTAATCTCAGATTGTGCTCAGCAAGCTCATGATAGCTTTACCCCATAACCTAATCCAACCTGGGTTCAGGATAAGCCAAAACCCCCATTTTTCCGTTGGTTAGTTGTGTGGTAATACCAAGATCTCAAAGTCCGTCAGGCGATCGCCCCGTGTATTCAAGAGGCGACATTACTTGTATGAATTTACAATAATTGTGTTTAACTAAGGTCTGTCATTATTTAAACCTGAAACTCTTCTTAGCTAACGGTTTCAGGTTAAAACTATACTTTCTGGGTAGTCCTATACAAGTAGGGATCAGGAAGATTAAAACCCTTGATAATCAATTATCCTGGGTCTAAATATCCTTACAGCTTGAGCACTACCACGTTCTGAACCTGGCTCAGGATAAACGTTTTAATGCGAATTGATGACACTACTCCCTAGGCACTGACAAAAGTGTTGTAGTCCTTAAAAGGGGACAAGCCAGATTAAAGCTTTGTAGCGTAAGACTTGTAGCGATCAA
>JAAUPO010000378.1 GCA_012033095.1 Synechococcaceae cyanobacterium RL_1_2
AAATTTCATAAAATTATTAGCTTTTCACGCCCAAAAAACTACAAAATAGGTGATTTTTGCTATGAAAAAAGCTTCGATTTGTAACCCCAAAATAAATTTGACAAGAGTAACTAGCAACTTACGTTAGTACAGTGTCAAGGTTAAAAGTTATGGTTTTAAATTGCCACAACCCATGCCCAGAGATAAATTTAGGCATGGTCAACCCTAAAATTATTATTTGATAATGCACTAGGGAAATTTACAAATTTGCGATTAACCTGAATTCCGGTTATTAACTTTGTTATAATCAAGGGCGATCTATCCCAGGAGAGATGGCAGAGTGGTCGATTGCGCCCGACTTGAAATCGGGTGAAACGAAAGTTTCCGTGAGTTCGAATCTCACTCTCTCCGTTGCTTTTTTAATCCTATGAAAGTCGTTTTTTTTGGAACCCCTAATTTTGCTGTGCCCACCTTACAAACGTTGATCGGGGCAGAGGATGTGGAGATCGTCGGGGTCGTAACCCAGCCCGATCGCCGTCGAGGTCGGGGCAGTCAATTAATGTCGTCCCCTGTTAAGACCCTGGCCATGGAATATGGTTTTCCTGTGTGGCAACCAGCAAACATTAAACGTAGTAATGGCACCATCGAGGCTTTAGCAACATTAGAGGTAGATTGGTTTGTGGTGATTGCCTACGGTCAAATTTTATCCCAACGGATTTTGGACTTACCCCGCTACGGTTGCGTCAATGTCCATGGTTCGATTTTGCCTAAATATAGGGGGAGCCGCCCCCATTCAATGGAGTATTTATGACGGCGATCGCGAAACCGGTATCACCACGATGATGATGGATCGGGGTATGGACACCGGGGATATGCTTTTAACGACCAAAACCCCCATTACCTTATTCGATAATAGTTTGACGTTAGCGGATCGTTTAGCGGCCCAGGGGGCGGAGTTACTCCTAGAGACATTACGCCAAGGCCCGCAGATCACGCCAATCCCCCAGGATAATGGGCAAGCGACCCATGCCCGGATGCTCACCAAGGAGGATTTTAAAATTGATTGGCAACGATCGGCCTGGCAAATCCATAATCAAGTACGGGCTTTTTATCCAAATGGGATCAGTACGTTGCAGGGACAGACTGTCAAAATATTGGAAACCATTCCCCTAGGGGATCAATATTGGGAAGAGCTAGGCCCCACCGATGGTAAGTTACAACAACAATGGGAACAGCTCCGCCATCTTCCAGGCCAAGGGGGAGAAATTGTTGCAAAGGTGAAGGGTCTAGGGGCGATCGTGATGACGGGGGAGGGTTTAATTTTAATTAAAACGCTAAAATTACCAGGAAAGCAAGCCCAATCTAGTTGGGACTTAATGAACGGTAATCAACTCGCGATCGGAGATCTTTTTTCATAACGATGACCTATCAACCGCCTTGGTGGCTTAAAAATGGTCTAATCATGACTATTTATCGCGGCTTAAAGACTTTTCCCCAGGACTATCCGCCTTACCAAGAAGTGATTTTTACAGGCAAAGATCATACTCCGATCGCGGCGAGGGTATCGGTGCCACCCAATCCCCAAGGGACAATTATTGCCACCTACGGCATTACGGGGGATTTAGAGCACGAGTGGTATTTACATGTGCTAGCACGGTTAGCCTACCACCACAACTATGGGGTAATTTTATTTGATTGGCGTAGCCATGGGCGCACGTTACAATTGTCCGCCGCCCGCACCTCCGATGGTTTGAACGAAGGCCATGATTTTGTGGAAATTGCTGCCCAGGCCCAGGCCTACGGCTGTGAAGGCCCCATCTGGCTAGCCGGTTACTCCTTGGGGGGACAGTTAGCGGGTTGGGGTTTATATTACAGCCAACACCGTCCTGATGTCCCCATCGTGGGGGCAGCGATTTTATGTCCTAATCTCCATGGAACCCATACCCTTAATCACCTAGGTGCTTCAGTTCAAGGCCGGATTTTAGAACAAGCCCTTGTCAAAAAACTGAAACACATCGCGATCGCCTTTGACCACTATTACCCAGACCCCACCAATATTAATAATTTCGAGCAAATTGACTCTATTCGTTCATTTGACGAACTATTTGTGATTGAAGCCCTTGGTTTTGCCACTGTGGACGATTACTACGAAGCTTGTAACCTGCTCCAATTAATTCCCCAATTAACCAAACCCCTATTAATGATCTACGCAGAGGATGATCCGTTCTTTCCCCCTAGCTTCATTGAGCGGTTAAGAAGCTTAGAGGCAACTTGTCCCGCCCTAGAGTTAATCCTAACGGCCCATGGTGGCCATGTAGGTTTTATTGCTAGTAAAGCCTGTCAAGACCAATACGGCGATCGCGATCAATGGTGGGCATGGCATCGGGTAATAAATTGGATTAATAATTTTGAAAAAACAACCCTAGCCCTAGACTCTGCCACGCGATCGCGACGGTAACACTAAGTATTCAAATTATCGCTGTAGCCCCAATGATTGCTACGGTTTTTCGAATCACAACCATTGTGTTGATGGGGGCAGGCTTTAACCCATCCTTAATAGCAGACATTCCCACACTAGCCGGGGTTGGACATACCGACTTAACTGTTGTTTCGCCTGATCCCATCGTTGAATTAATTGAGGATCTCGTTGGTGTTCCCAATACCAATGTTGTAGATAATCCACTAACCATAATTGGGTATTGGTATCGAGGGTTTTAGTAATGGTCTGGGCTAATTTCAAGGCTTGGAGGGGTCGAAATTGACGGGTGGTTAATTGTGGTAACAAGTCTGGGGGTAAGGCTTGGAGTTGTTGATCGCAATCGATCGCTAAGCCCGGACTACCCTGGGCGATCGCTAAAATAACGCGATCGTCGAGGATCGAGCCATAGCCGTGGGTTTGTAAAACCTGAATGAGCTCTGCTGCACCTAAGCGATGGAATGGGATCTTTTGGCAACGGGACACAATGGTGGGAATTACCCCATCGGTGCTTGGGGCTAACAGGATAATAGTGGCTCTCCCTGGTTCTTCTAAGGTTTTAAGAAGAGCATTGGCCGGTTGCTCGGCCATGGTTTCCGCCCCTTCCACCACCACGATCGAGCGAGGGGCTTCGAGGGGAGGCTTTTGCAAAAAGGTAATGATCTGCCGCACCTGTTCCATCCGGATTTGGGGGGCCGATTTTCGTTTTAAGTTAGCCTCCTCTGCTTCCTGGGCTGTGTAGAGTTTGCCTTGGTACAGAAAAGTAGGACTAACCCACAATAAATCGGGGTGATTGCCATGATCGATCTTGGGAGAATGGGCCATTAATATTTTCGTAAAACACCGAGCTGTTAAACTGCGACCTACCCCCTCTGCCCCTACAAATAAATAGGCCGGGGCTAGACGATCGCGGGCGATCGCTTGGGTTAAAAGATCCACCGCTTGGGTCTGCCCAATTACGGTCTCGAAACCTTGGGCTAAATTTAAATTGTGTAATGGCTCTGTCATGGGCTAAAAACCAAGCAGGTAAGCAAATAAATTTCCCATGGGCTAATATAGCAATTTTTATCACAGGGAAAACGCATACTCCCCTTTTTTCGCAATAAGCAAAGTTAAACAAGCTTTTATTGAGAATAAAAATTTTAAAAAATCACTGAAACTATTATTCTTTCGTTGAGTGAACATTAGTATGCGTTTGCCCTAATTTTTATAACAGTTGATAGGCAAAGATCCCCGATCCCTTGAACAAAGGAGAAGCAATGTTCTTGAGATTTGGGGGGTGGGCGATAGTTTGTTAT
>JAAUPO010000379.1 GCA_012033095.1 Synechococcaceae cyanobacterium RL_1_2
TATAAAAAATCACCATTAATCCTAGAATTTGTACTATTTGTCTGCTGTTCCTGCCAGCGTACCGCTTCCCGTTGGGCAAATTTAATCGCTATTTCTAACCAAGGAATAGCTGGCATTAGGGGTTGGGCTCGATATTCATGCCAATTCATCCCCCAAAAAACATGGTTAAGGGCAAACCAATGGCCGCTCAATTCTCCTCCCAAAATTAAAGAAGGGATCGATCTTAGGCGGTGAAAAAGCTCCTTCATGGCAGTTTCGCCCCCCATCATAAATTGTACCGGCCGTTGATGGCGCAAATAGAGATTCGCTAATTGGCATAGTTTCGCTTCCACTTTGATCCGTAATAAACCTTGGGGAAACTGGTAACCATGGGTTCGAGCTTCTTTCACGATGGGGGGAGTGTAGGAAATGCGGAAAGTAGGTAAATCCTCCATGGTATATAGCATTTCCTTCGCTGATTCCAGAGCCGAATTGGTGCAGTGAATCCCTTGATTGGTAATATCAACTAATTGATGTTCGCGATCGTTGACCCCTAACAATTGTAAAAAACGAGCATGGATCTGGCGGGATTGGTACACCAACTTCTGTTGTTCTTGGATGATCCATTCGGTTAAATCCATACCACTTTTTTCCATGACCCAATCAACTTTCGCAACAAAATCTAAAAGATCCTGGTTATGACCTAACTGAACCAGTCGTAATTGTTTGAGAAAACGATACTTAACATCAGCAATGATTCTTGGCCGATCTGATAGGGGAAGATCCGGAGTTAAACCTTGACTTAAACACTCTAAATATCGTTTCTGATGTTGTAAAACGAGATCAATTTCTTCGAATTCCTTGAGTTTATGGCTATTTCTAGTTTTATAGGTGGAGGAAACAAAACCTTGGGATGTTTGATAACTGTGCAACCAAGGTAAAACCAGTTGTTCTACCTGTTCAAGGGTTTTAAGTCCCTGTGCTAATATCTGCTTGACCATAACTCTAGTCTGTAAACAATAAAGACAAGTACGTTTAATGCATAGATCGATCGCCCTGGTAAAGCTCTTAGCCGATAATGATTACTCCTGCAATCAAAGACCTGCAACTTAATTCTAATCCTTAACTGAAGTTAGATTATTCAGTATAAATTTTTCCTTAAAAGGGGACAAGCCCGATTAAAGCTTTGTAGCGTAAGACTTGTAGCTATCAATCTCTGTAAAAAATTAGAATAGAAAACAGCATCAAAATTAATTCATAAACGAAAAATTAACCCTTTCCCAGAATTTTGTAATTGATGATCAAAGCCTTCCGCCCCTAAATCCATTTATAGTCAATTTAATTTAGTATGGGATGATTGTTTTTCTCTATGGAGTGCTTTCAGCTCTATTTATTTCCCGTAATTATCTAAAAAGACTATAATTATTTTGTGGAGCGAAACCCCAAAAAGCTTAATTTGTAAAGGAAGCAAGTACTTTGTCCCTTTGTAAAGTCCTGGTCATATCGTCTTCTGCCAAGGGTTATAGTTATGCTCCACCACCTTTAACCATGAATACAGAATCATAGAGGTTGATCCCGTTTTAAGATGAAATCAAAAGGGAGCATCTCAATTATGTAAATTGCCTACTTTGCTAACGACAAAATAGGGGTTTCAACTCCTAAGATGAGTGTTTCTGCAAAAGTGAGATGCTCCCAATCAAAATTCATTAACCTGATTTCAACCCCACTCACAGCTATCTCGATCTAACCATGGCTCCCCCTAACCAAACCCAAAAGAAAGTAAGACAGGTATTGTTGCTTACTTTGATCCTCAATGTGGCGGTGTTAGCTCTCAAATTATTGGTGGGAATTTGGACTAAGTCCTTGAGCCTCCAAGCTGATGCATTACATAGTATTACTGACTCAGCTAATAATGTGTTGGGTTTAATTACTAATCATTTTTCTTCCCCTGAACCCGATCGCGATCATCCCTACGGCCATCAAAAGTTTGAAGCTTTGGGAGCCTTGGGCATTGCCGTATTTTGGGGATTGCTTGTTTTGAAATCATTAAAGCTGCCATCAACCGGATTCAAGAAGGAGTTCATCCCCTAAATATTCAAGGCAAGGAACTATGGATCTTACTGATTGTGCTGGGCATTAATATTTTTGTCGCTTTCTATGAAAGAAAAGTGGGCCAACGCCTCAATAGTCCTATGCTCTTAGCCGATGCCCACCATACCATGAGTGATATTTGGGTCACGATCGCGGTATTAGCCGGATTGATCGGAGCTTGGCAATATCAAACTTTAAATTGGCAAATTTTACTGTGGCTAGATGTGGTGTTATCTTTTCCCGTTGCAATTTTAGTTATGTATAGTGCTTGGGAAGTGTTGACCTTTAACCTACCCTGGCTAGTAGATGAAATGGCCATTGCCCCAGAACTAATCTATGAGTTAGCGATGGATATCCCTGGAGTAATTAATTGTCATGACATTGCCTCCCGTGGTTTACTCGGCAGACAAATTTTTGTAGAAATGCATTTAGTCGTATCCGCGATCGACGTAGAAACGGCCCACAATATTACCGAATTAATTGAACAAAAAATGACTGATAAATTTGGGCCAATTCGAGCCAATATTCACATCGAACCCCCAGAATACAAATCCGATCAGATCAGCTTTGGCCGGTAATTAAGATCAATGTACGGGGTTACTGTTGATTATTTGTAGTTAAACTCCTAACTACTAGGACAAAAAACTTGCCATGTTTTCCCTGCAAAAACTTAGCATAATAAGCTCAAAAGCCTTATTTAGTAGAGCTTACAAGCAATCTTAGCCTTCTGTTTTTGATTTTTTTCTGGTACTAAGGTTAAATTTATTTAATCTTACTGAATTTAAACCAGCACAAAAGGTTTTTGTAATGAATCAGCTTTAAGCCCAGCCATGGTCAACCAATAAAATCCTAGGTTTGAGGCTATATATATCAACCGTTTTAGATTGCTTTGTCCAAAGGAAATAAACAAAAATATCAACAAAAAATCAGGCAAAAATCAGGCAAATTTAAAATTACTATTAAAATTTTTCCTAACAATAACTATTTACTGCCAATATCCCAGTAGATTGTGGCATAATATTCCACACAGTTACTAAGAGTTAATTCGAGAGACGGTTTTTGTTTATTTTCCATTTACAGGCTTTTTTCGAAATCACTCCGTTGTACATAGTTCATGATTTTGGAGAAAAATCCCTTATGTCTATTTATGTAGGAAATCTATCCTATGATGTTACCAATGAAGATCTACGGACCGTCTTTTCAGAATATGGTTCTGTTAAAAGAGTCAATCTTCCCACTGACCGCGAAACCGGTCGCATGAGAGGCTTTGGCTTCGTAGAAATGAGTAATGACGATGAAGAAACGGCAGCCATTGACGCTCTTGACGGAGCTGAATGGATGGGCCGTGACATGAAAGTCAATAAAGCGAAGCCCAGAGAAAACAAACGCTTCTAAGCTGAATAACTCTTTAAATTGTTAACTTAAATTTCATTGATCGAGGAACTGGCATAATCACGTGTACTGCCAGTTTTTTTGTGCCTAGATTTTCCCTGTTACGATCCAAGTTGTACCTATAGCCATAAATATTAGGAAATATCAGGAAATATCAGGATAGTTCTAAGAACGTGTTTGAAAAGTATCAAATGTTGTGGAGTCGCCCCCTAAATCCCCCAATTTGGCGAACTTTATTAAATTTAGGTGATTTCCCCCAGACTCGGGGGCAAGGGGGCTTTT
>JAAUPO010000380.1 GCA_012033095.1 Synechococcaceae cyanobacterium RL_1_2
TGCCTAAGAGGATGTTTGAAAAGCCCCTTGCCCCCCATGCTGGGGGAAATTTCCTAGATTGTAATCGATGAAGTCCCACAACTTTGGGGATTTAGGGGGGGGACTCCACAACATTTGATACTGTTCAAACACGCTCTTAGTTGCCAATACCTAAGTTGAGGGCGAGGCTGGGGTTAAGGGGAATCAGAATGGCTAACATCACCAACCAAAAAATTAACGCGATCGCGGCGCGGGTATCGTCGGGTTCAGTTAATTCATTGAGGGGGGGACGCTCCTGGGAACGTTGCAAAAATAAGACGAGGATCGCCCAATACAGCGGCACCGGATTGCCAAAATTAACAAATCCGATAATTAGCAATAAACCTAAACTAATGGCGGTGGCGATGCCGGCGGTTTTACGGCCATAGATGGACTGCATCATGCGACCACCGTCTAGTTTTCCGGCCGGAATGAGGTTCAGGGCGGTGATAACTAAGCCTAACCACCCGATAATTGCTAGGGGATTCAGGTCAATGATGGTTTGGCTGATGCGATCGCCGAGGAATAATTTAGCTAGGGTTCCCACCAAAATCGAACCTTGAAACACATTGCTAGGTACTTGGAAGAAACTGCCTTCATGGGATAGGGAAAAGCCCACTAACAAAATAAATAAGGAAATTAATCCCCCTGCGATCGGTCCACCCGCAGCAATATCAAACAAAATGGATCGATTTTGAATCACCGACTGAAATCGTGTAATGGCACCAAAGGAACCCAATTGCCAATTAGGAATAAAAAACGGCCAACTTAAATTCACTCCGTATTGTTGGGCTGGTAAATAGTGACCAATTTCATGGCCGATTAGTACGGCCCATAAACCGATCGCGATGGGAATGGTTTCCCCTAGCCTTTCCCAATGATTGAACAAATCAAAGCCTAACAAAATACCCGCTGACTCCAGGGAAGTAAACAGGGTTGCGACCAACAATACCAATGCGAGGTTTTTTTGAGCTAGGGTCAGCGGTTGGGGGCCCTTATCACTCGGCAAAATGATTACTACCGGTTTCTCTTCTGTACCCTCTACTAAAAATAAATTGTAGCGATCGGGCATTTTCGTGTTGAGTTTTGTCGTTAGGGTTTCATGGACAAGATCCGCTTCCCCCCTCAAATTACCTTTGAATACTACCCCTTCTTCCATGGGCAAGGTTTCCGTTGCAAAAAAAGTATCAATTCCAAAAATTGATTTGATACTGTCTAGATCTTCTTTGCTAATGGCCGGTTCCCGTTTGGGCAACTCAAATTTAACTTCGGGCTTATTTACCAGGGATTTTTCCCCCTCCTTTGGGGTTTCTGAGCTATGGTGCTCAGCCTCGGTCATTTGATTAACTTGGTGAGGGGTTAATATTTGACCCGATTGCGCTTCTTGACGCAATTTCACCCCTAGCCAGATATAGGTTCCGATCGAAACAACTAAGAAAAAATAATGGCCACCAGGTTAATATCAATCCCAAACGCCACCAGGGTAAAAATAATTAGCCAAGGAGCCATTAGACTTACGGACTGTAGCCAACCCAAAATTCCTATTTTTCCAAAAGGCTTAGATCGCTGAAATCCCCAAATCAATACGGCAAGGGCAACGACCAAAATAACTATAACCACGGTTTAATTTGATACCTAAAAATATGATTGAATTAACTTGAATCTCTGATTATATCAAGGATAAATGGTAAGGATGAGGGGGGATTGATCGAATTAGCAATTCCCTTGCAGAATTGAGATCAGGATTTGTCTGGATTTGCCTAGATTTTTAAATTTATTTTAGGGTCTGTCATCATATAAACCTGAAACTCTTCTTAGCTCAGGATTTTAGTTTAAAACTATACTTTCTTAACCTGGCTCAGGATCAACGTTTTAATGCTAATTGATGACACTCCCTAGGATTCATTTAATAAAATTTATTATCATTAAACCTGGTGAAAACGATAAACCATGAGCCAGATCTAACAGATTAAAATCAATGCTTTTAGAGCGTTATTAATGGACGTTACTAATGCCTTGAAACTTTGCGATCGCGGTAGTCCGGTTGCCATCGATTCCCACCAATACCCACGGTGTCCATCGGAATCACCGGAATTGATGGAATCACATCTACAACCAATGGCAACTGAGCCTTGAAGTTCCTAGGTTACGCGGGCCACAAATTTTTTCCCCGAAAGACTCCAAAAAGCTGTTTATAAAGTCAATTAAATTTGCTCCCTAAATCTCCGAAAATTGGAGGACTTTTAATAATTTTTCAGGAATTTCTCCCCCACTATTGGGGGCCGCTTTATAAAATTAGCTCTAAGCTTTGATTACCAGACATAATGGTTGAAATGGGAGCTGGCGATCTAACAAAATTTCCCCTAGGGTATATCCTTACAGCCATAGCAATATTCCCCGTTTATCCTATCCTTAGGAGTCGCGACCTTCCCCCTGGGGAGAACTGCGGCCATAGAATGACAAAGGAAACTAATTTTTACGTTTCGTCTATCTATCAAGCCTATCAAGGTAGTTAGATGGAGCCCCTCAACCTTATAGTTAATGATAAAAAGCCATGGTTAACCTATCCCGGCCCCTATGGGGTGTATTAATCCTATCGTGGTTCAACCTATTTCCCCTCTCGACGATCGCTGGGGCCCAAACCAACAATGCCCCAGCCAATATTTTTACAAGTTCTTTAGCGGAAATTAAAGCAGAGTTGTTACCCAACCTAGTACTCCGTTTACCTAGGGAAATTTTAGGAGTCAATCCAGATTACTTAAATGACCCTAATTTAAAAGTTCGGATTTTTTCTTCCCGCAACCAACAGCGATCGACCGTGGCGATCTATCGTTGTGATGTGGGGGCATATTCTTGCTTAATTGGGACTTTTTCCGTAACCGATCCTACCAGTGCCCACGGTAAATATTTATGGGAGCAACACCAACGCCAAGGTGCACCCCTAACTATGGCATCGGGAATTAGGGCCTATCTGATCGAAGAACAAAAACTAAACCTCGCTTCTGGTTTTGCTAGTGTGATGTGGCAACAGGATGGTGGACTTTATAGCATTACCTTCCCGAGGGAACAACGGCAAAATTTGTTGTACATGGCTGTAGATATGTCTAAATCTGACCCCATCTATAGCGATCGCAATTAAAAGCCATCCCCATCATCCATTGGGTTGCAATTTTTTGAGGAAATAACCATTGACAGTACATATATCCTAAAATGATATTAGGTCAAATTAACTACTATTCTTCCCTCAATATTTTTGGAGCAACCTGATGAAAAGCAATCATACGGACTACGGCAAGTTACCAAAACTAACTAACGCTCAAAAAGAACTCTATGATTGGCTAGTTCAATACATCGAGGAGCATCGTTACTCTCCGTCTATTCGCCAAATGATGGAAGCGATGAATTTGCGATCGCCTGCCCCAGTACAAAGCCGTCTAGAACGTCTAAAAAACAAAGGTTATATTGATTGGACCGCAGGGAAAGCCCGCACCATTGCCATTCTGCACCCAGAAGACTCAGAAGGAAGCAATATCAGAATTGTCGGCACGATCGCAGCGGGAGGACTAGTTACCCCCATCAATGATTTAGACGAAACCTTTGGCTTGGGGGATATTTTAACCGCGCCAGGTTGTTACGCATTGCGGGTTACTGGGGATAGCATGATCGGGGATTTAATTATGGAAGGGGATCTAGTCATCATGAAATCCCAGCAGGATCAAAATA